>JAENXA010000060.1 GCA_016649735.1 Prolixibacteraceae bacterium
AGACGTACTCTTAGGTCTCCAGTGGGGAGATGAAGGAAAAGGAAAAATTGTTGATGTATTAACTCCTAAATACGACAGTGTTGCAAGGTTTCAGGGTGGACCAAATGCCGGGCACACATTGGAAACAAAAGAATTTAAACAAGTTTTACACAGTGTACCATCAGGAATTTTTCATGAAGATAAAATTAATATTATTGGTAACGGAGTTGTACTGGATCCGATAATTTTCAAATCAGAAATTGAAGAAATATCTTCTCACGGAATAGACCCACACAAAAATCTTTTTATATCAAAAAAAGCGCATTTAATTCTGCCAACTCACAAACTTCTTGATGCCGCTTCTGAAGCAGCCAAAGGAAAAACAAAAATTGGATCAACACTTAAAGGAATAGGCCCGACATATCGTGACAAAATTGGTCGTGACGGTATACGTGTAGGTGATTTATGTGTTAATTTCGAAGAGAAATATAATCGTCTTATAGAAAAGCATAAACAAATTCTGGAAAAATTATATGACTTCGATTATAAGGAAAAACTGGAAAAATGGGAAAAAGAATGGAAAGAAAGTCTGAAAGTTCTTAAATCATTTAAGATAATCGATAGTGAACATAAAATCAACGAATTATTAAAAGATAATAAATCAGTTCTTGCAGAAGGAGCACAGGGAACAATGCTGGACATTGACTTCGGATCATATCCATATGTAACCTCCTCAAGTACTATTGGTGCCGGAGCATGCACAGGACTTGGATTAGCGCCTCAGAAAATCGGTAAGGTATTCGGGATTTTTAAAGCTTACTGTACACGTGTGGGAATGGGACCATTTCCTACAGAATTATTTGACGAAACAGGAGAAAAATTAAGAATAGAAGGCCGTGAATTCGGAGCAACCACAGGACGTCCCCGTCGTTGCGGATGGCTTGACCTGGTAGCCCTTAAATATGCAAACATGTTGGATGGTACAACAGAATTACTGATGATGAAATCAGATATTCTGGATTCCTTTGATACTATAAAAGTATGTACAGCATACGAAATATGCGGCAAAAAAATCACTGAATTTCCATTCGAGTTAAATGATGATGTAAAACCTGTTTACACCGAAATGCCGGGATGGAAAACAGATCTTACAAAAATGAAAGATGCAAAAGAATTTCCGGAAAATTTCAAAAAGTATATTGACTTTATAGAAAAAGAAACGGAACTTCCTATTACAATAGTCTCTGTAGGACCTGACAGATGTCAGACAATCTTTCGGAAATAAAATAATCGGAAATAAAGATCTAAAAAAGCCAGATTAATAATCTGGCTTTTTTTATTTTGTTATCCATCTTTTATCGTAAACGTTCGTCTTACATGGATTGTAATTTATAGCAGAATCATCATAAATTTTGAGATAATAAGTTCTGTGGGATTTGTCATCCATGGATGTATCAAGCAACCATGGATTTGCCAGTTTTAAAAGCTTGTAATTTGTTCCATGCTGTTTTGCCCAGGTTGCCAGACTTGGAATAGTATTTGTCCATTTTACGGTTGTATACGACAATGGCGGATAAAGATCTATACTACGAATTTTAAATCCGAGACGTGATGGATTCTGAAATAAATATTTACAGGCTAATATTCTGTATATATATTTCGAAGTTTCAGAATTCAGATATAAATCTGTAGCGATGTTAGTCTGCTGCAATTCCATATCCCTCTTTATTCCGGATACACCTCTGTTATATGACAAGGCCACTAAAAACCAGTTGTTGAATATTTCATAACTATGTTTTAGATACTTGCATGCTGCTAAAGTAGATTTCTCTATATTATATCGTTCATCAATATTGCTGTTAACTTCAAGACCTAAAGATCTCGCATCATCTGTCATTAATTGCCATAGTCCGGCAGCTCCTGCATAAGAATATGCTTTTGGAACAACAGAACTTTCTATTGCCATAAGGTAAATAATGTCTTCGGGAATGCCGTTTTCCTTAAGTATTGGAGCTACCACAGGAAAATACCGATTAGCTTTTTTAATGAGTTTTAACGTAGTTGAGTGCATATAGCTAAAAGCTAAAAGTTCCCGGTCCATACTCTCCCGCTTGTCAAAACGAGTAAGATCCATTGTGTCTCCGCAAAAAATCATAAATTCCGGAACATCCGGGCTTATTATGTCTGACGGTTTTAAGGATTTTTCCTTTGCATATGAACTCGTTAAAGAAACTATAAAAAATAACGAACAAAAAAACAGACTTCTACTTATCATGCAGTTAAAATATTTTCTTTTATATTATTTCTAAGGAATGAGAGTTTTTAGAAACGAATTCCATATGTCGCATGAGCGAATGTTCGTTTCCCAGTCATAACCTGTGACAACTTATTATATATTTGAAACCCTTATGATGTCAGAAAATACTCCGGCAGCAGTAACAGCAGCCCCGGCACCATATCCTTTTATGATCATCGGAAATTCATGATAACGTTCACTTGTAAACATCACCAGATTATTGCTTCCCTGTAAATCATAGAACGGATGATCCTGTGGTATTTCCTTAAGTCCTATATCTGTCTTGCCATTTTCATATTTTGCAACAAAACGCCAGCATTTTTTTTCAGCAAAAAGTTTTTTACGTTTTTCTTCAAACTCTGCATCAAGCTCTGGAATATTATTCCAAAAATCTTCCAGAGTACCTGAAAAATAAGAATCAGGAACAAACCTTTGTATATTCAGATCTTCCATCTCTATACGATATCCCGATTCACGAACAAGGATTAACAATTTACGTGCAACATCCACACCACTCAGATCTATTCTTGGGTCTGGTTCTGAAAAACCCTCTTCACGAGCCATACGAATAGTTTTGCTAAACGATATCTTTTCTGAAATAGTATTGAATATAAAATTAAGTGTCCCGGAAAGAACAGCTTCTATTTTCTGTATTTTGTCTCCGGAATTAACTAAACTATTTAGTGTATTAATAATTGGCAACCCTGCGCCAACATTAGTTTCAAAGAAAAACTTTATTCCTTTTTCTTTTGCAATATTTTTTAGCTTTATATAATTATCGTATTTAGATGAAGCAGCTACTTTATTTGCAGCGACAACATTTACATTGGCACTAAGCAAATCTTCATATAGTCCGGCAGCATCTGAAGAAGCAGTACAATCAACAAATACCGAATTATAAATATTCATATCAATTATCTGATCCTTATACTTATTAAGTCCTGAAGACTGCCCTTCCTGATCCAGACGATTCCTGTACCCTTCAATTTCAATACCATTCCTGTCCAATAACATCTTTTTGCTGTTGGCAACACCTACAACTTTAATTTTAAGATGTTTTTCTTTAAGCAATTTCTCCTGCTGCTGTTTAATCTGCTTCAGCAGGCTGTTCCCTACAAGACCAATTCCAAGTAAAAATAAATTAAGTTCAACATTTTCAGAAAGGAAAAACGATTCGTGAACTACATTCAATGTCTTTCTGAGATCAGATTTTTTAATTACCCACGAAATATTTAATTCTGAAGCTCCCTGAGCAATAGAAAGAATATTAATTCCATTTACACCTATTGTATGGAAAAGTTTTCCGGCTATTCCTGAAGACTTTTTCATATTTTCTCCAACAATTGCAACGAGGGATAAATCATTTTTTATCTGTATATAATCAATCTTACCATTTTTTATTTCTCCGGCAAACTCTTCATAGATTGATTTTTCGGCAACATTAACCATTCCGGTATCAACTGCTATTGAAATAGAATTTTCAGATGATCCCTGTGAAATAAAAACTACATTGACTTTCTGTTTTGCCAAAGATGTAAACAAACGCATAGAAATACCTGTAACACCAACCATTCCCAGTCCCTGAGCTGTAATAAGGCTTATATTTGAAATGGAAGATATTCCCTTAATTGGACGATTCTTCTCATTTAAATTAATATTGGTTATCAAAGATCCCTCTGCTGAAGGATTCATTGTATTTTTTATCTGGATAGGAATTCCTTTTTTATAAACCGGAAGAATTGTAGGAGGATAAATAACCTTAGCCCCGAAATAGGATAATTCCATTGCCTCGGCATAACTCAGTGATTTGATCACATAAGCTTTACTGATTACTTTGGGATCAGCTGTCATAAAACCATCTACATCAGTCCATTTAACCAGAACATCAGCATCAAGGGCTGAGGCATAAATTGAAGCTGTATAATCTGATCCTCCACGTCCAAGAGTTGTACATTCTCCTTTATCATTTGACGATACAAAACCAGGAACAATACATATGCCTTTAAAATCATTAAAGGCACTGCAAATTAATTTATTTGTTTTAACAAAATTAACCTGTGCCTTTCCGAATTCGCTGTCAGTCTTAATTAGTTTTGCTGAATCAACCCATTTCGAACCTTCTATAAAGGCATTAATAATTATTGATGATAATTTTTCTCCAAATCCAACAATTTTATCCATTGTTTTAGGAGTCAACTCCCCTATCATGGAAACGCCTTTTATAATTTTTTCAAGCTGATCCAGATATTTATCTACATCCTTTTTTATACTATTATTTTTATCACCGGGAAATAATTCAGCAAGAAGTTGCTGATGCCTTTCCCTAATGGTAGTTATTTCTGTGTTGAAATATTCTGTTCCAAGAGCTGCCATCCTTGAAGCATTAAGAATCTTGTCAGTTATTCCGCCTAAAGCGGAAATGATAACAATGATGTCATCTTTCTGACTTTCCACAATACATTTAACTCTTCGAATATTCTCGGCATTTTCAATAGAACTGCCACCAAATTTCAACACTTTCATGCGTCTAAAAAACTTTAGTTAAAATAAATATAATAAAAAAACATAAACGCTGAGTTTATCAGCGTTTATAAAAAAACATTTTCAAAAGTACAATCAATTATCTACAAATTAGAATAAAAACAAAGTATACCTTATTATAACAATCAAAAGCATTTTTAAAAAAAACACGATCTTTTTACAATCACCTTATATTCAACAGACAACAATTAGTTCTATAAAAACTATACCTTTAAAAATCACAATATAACCTTATAATGTTCCTGTTTTATTAACAGCTTCAATAATCTTAGCTTCTAATTCCTGTGCAAGTTCCTGATTATCAATTAATAGTTTACGCACAAAATCACGTCCCTGCCCAAGTTTTGTTTCTCCATAACTATACCAAGATCCACTCTTTTTAATAATTTCATAAGTTACTCCCATATCCACAAGTTCGCCGGTCTTGGAAATTCCTTCACCGTACATAATATCAAACTCAGCTTTACGAAATGGTGGAGCAACTTTATTTTTTACAACTTTTACACGTGTGTTATTCCCAATTATAGTATCACCATCTTTTATCTGTCCTATTCTTCTTATATCAAGACGTATAGAAGCATAAAATTTAAGGGCATTACCACCGGTGGTTGTTTCCGGATTTCCGAACATCACACCGATTTTTTCTCTTAACTGGTTAATAAACATACAGCATGTCATTGTTCTGCTGATATTGGCTGTAAGTTTCCTTAAGGCCTGAGACATTAAACGTGCCTGCAACCCCATTCTGGAATCTCCCATTTCCCCTTCTATCTCAGCTTTTGGTGTCAAAGCTGCAACAGAATCAATAACAACAATATCCAGTGCCCCTGAACGAATTAGATTATCAGCAATTTCCAGAGCCTGTTCTCCGTTATCAGGCTGAGAAATTAACAGGTCATCAATATTTACACCAAGTTTTTTAGCATAAAAAGGATCAAAAGCATGCTCAGCATCAATGATTGCAGCAATTCCTCCGGTCTTCTGAGCTTCAGCTATTGCATGAATGGCCAAAGTAGTCTTTCCTGAAGACTCAGGTCCATAAATTTCAACAACTCTACCTTTAGGATATCCACCTATTCCCAATGCAATATCCAATCCTATTGAGCCAGAAGAAATTGCAGGAATATTTTCTACAGTATGATCTCCCAATTTCATTATAGCACCCTTCCCATAAGTTTTCTCTATTTTGTCCATTGTTAGCTGAAGAGCCTTCATTTTCTGCTCATTCACATTATTCTTTCCTTCTTTTCCTTCTTTTGTCGCCATATTATAATTTTTTAAAAATTTATGCTTCCACTATTCAATTAACAAATATATTGATTTAATAGGAAAAAGGCCATAGTTTACTAATTGATATTTTATGGTTATTATAAATTAGGAACAAATTACTAAGAATAAATGATTTCCTATGCTTTTTTATTGGATATTGTCTTGAAAAGAAAGACAAAAGTCCGATACAAATTTCGCTCATTTAATTTAAATGATTTACATTTGTATATAAAGATCAATTATTTAGAAAAGGTTGCATTAAAAAATGACTATAATGAAAAATAACAAGGCTGTTTTTCTGGACAGAGACGGGACAATAAATGTAGACTACGGTTATGTCCACGAAAAAGAAAAGCTAAACTTTATTGACGGAGCTATTGAAGCTCTAAATTTATTGCAGTCAAAAGGTTATCTTCTTATTATAATCACAAATCAATCTGGAGTGGGAAGGAAAATTTACAGTTTAAAGGTCGCTGAAACATTCAGAGATTATTTTTTAAGCGAACTAAAAAAAAGAAGTGTAAAAATAGATGGCTATTATTCTTGTTATCATTCTCCCGAAGAACATTGTATTTGCAGAAAGCCATCTCCGTTCCTTATTAATAAAGCATGTACGAATTTAAACATAGACAAATCTAAAAGTTTTATGATTGGTGACAAAGATAGTGATGTTAAATGCGGTGAAAATGCAAATATCGAAAGTTTAAAAATATCAGATAAGAAAAATTTATTATACTGGGCTAAAAAAATCATAATAATGGATAATGAAAAATTCATCAACAAATAAAAACAGATACTATTTCCTTTCGCAAGTTTATTTATTTTAGCTGCCAGTTATCGGAATTTAGGATAGACCTTGTAAAAAAATTATAAAATATGTCTTTAGCCGATAAATTACCGATTTTTCTATTGTAATGTTTAATTTATACTTATTCCATATATGAACCTTAAGGAAATTCAAAATAAATCAATTTTCATTATAGGAGATCTGATGATAGATGCTTATTATGAAGGATCCGTAAACCGCATATCACCGGAAGCCCCAGTACCTATTGTAAGAGTAAAAAAAGTAAGATATGTCCCGGGAGGAGCAGCCAATGTAGCACTGAATCTTAGAGGATTAAACTGCAACGTAGATATATGGGGGATTCACGGCAAAGATGCAAATGGAAAACTTTTAAACGACCTTCTTGATAAAAATAAGATAAAAGATCATTCCCTTGAAACGGATAATCCAACTGTCACCAAAAGTCGTGTAATCGGGAATAAACAACAGATAGTAAGAATCGATTTTGAAACTGAGAATTTCAAAATAGACAACGAAATAGCAGATCAGCTAACAGCAACATTTGAAAAGAAAATTAATAATTGCGATATAGTCATTATATCAGATTATGGCAAAGGAGTATGCACTGAATATACATGTCAGAGAATTATTACATTATGCAATAAATATAACAAAAAAGTAATTGTCGATCCAAAAGGTTCGAACTGGACAAAATATAATAGAGCCTATATGATTACTCCTAATGTTAAAGAATTTTCTGAGATAGCTCATCGTAAACTAAAAAATGAAGATTCTATTTTAAGAGAAGCAGGTATTCAGTTAATAAAAGAATTAAACTTAAATGAGTTACTGATTACACGTTCAGAAAAAGGTATGTCGTTGATATGTCCAGACGGTACTTTTAAAAATTTCGATACGGTGGCAAAAGAAGTCTTTGATGTTTCAGGAGCAGGAGATACTGTTGTAGCAACTATTGCTGCCTGTCTTGCCGCAAATTTCGAAATAAATGACTCAATTTCCATTGCCAATAAAGCTGCAGGAATTGTTGTTGGAAGAATTGGAACAACACCTGTTTCTTTCAATGAACTTGAAAACAAAATGGTTTATACAAGAGAGAACGAAAAAATTGTAACCATTTCAGAATTAAAAAGAATTCTTGCTGATCAAAGAAATAAAAAGATCGTCTTTACCAACGGATGTTTTGACATACTGCATAAGGGACATGTTATTTACCTCCAAAAAGCCAGAGAAATAGGAGATATACTTATTGTTGGACTAAATACTGATGATTCCGTAAAAAAAATTAAAGGTCCAAACCGTCCTATAAATGATCAGACAGCAAGAGCAACTGTTTTATCTGCACTGGAATGTGTCGATTATGTAGTTTTATTTTCGGAAGATACTCCTTACGAATTAATAAAGGAAATATCTCCGAATGTGCTCGTAAAGGGAGGTGATTATAAAAAGGAGGATGTTGTTGGCAGAGACCTGGTGGATGAAGTAAAATTAATTGATTTCGAAAAAGGTTATTCCAGTAGCAACATAATAAAACAGATGAAGGTATAACCTAATATCTGATCCATGTATTATGAATTTATAATTCATAATTATTGACTATGCCGTCAAATAATTTTCGTATTTTTATAAATAAATATATTTATTCCCATTTATGTATATAAAAATCAAAAATATTTTTACGCTGGTCTTACTAACAATATGCTTTTTTTTCATCGGATCACAACAATTACTGGCTCAGAAA
>JAENXA010000091.1 GCA_016649735.1 Prolixibacteraceae bacterium
AGGTTTTCTATTTCTTCGACCATACCTTCTTTTAGTCTTGCTTTTAAACGGTGGGTAATACGTTGTCTTCTGATATCACGTTCAGATTTTATTCCTACTATAAATGTTTTTATTTCGGGGATTGGTGATTTATCAAGTGGATGAGTTTTTATATAATCTTCTATTTCTATTGCTCTTATTGCTCTTCTGGAGTCTTCAAAATCGGTTGTGTTATGAAGATCGCTTTTTTTCTGTTTTAATATTTCAATGAGTTCTTCGATGCTTTTTTTCTGAAGTTTATCTCTTAATTCCTGATTTCTGGGGACTTGTGTAAGATTATATTTTTTTAATACTGATTCTATATAAAGACCGCTGCCACCACATAAAATTGGAAATTTTTTGCGGTTTATAATATCTTTATATACTTTAAGAAAATCATTCTGGTATCTGAAGACGTTGTATTTTTCTCCTGCATCAATGATGTCTGTTAAATGACATGGTACTGTTACTCCGCTTACTGTGTAATCGGATGTGTCCTTGCCGGTTCCGATGTCCATATTTTTGTATACCTGCCGTGAATCTGCTGAGATAACTTCTCCTCCGAAGTTTAAAGCACAATGAACGGCTACTGAGGTTTTTCCTGAGGCTGTAGGCCCTAATATTGCAAGCATCTGGTATTTGGAGTTCATTGTTTGTCTGTTTGTGGAATTTTCACAAAGATATAAAATAGTCTATAGTTACTATGTTGTTAAAACCTAAAATCCGCAAGGAATTTTCGTAATAGATAATTCCTTGCGGATTTTAGGTAAAAGTAAATTTATGTTTGTTAAGGAAAATTTGAAAGGTGAAAATAAGTTGTTCAATAATTTATCGTTACTAAAAATAATGTATTTTTGTAAAAGTTATAGAGTTGATTTTTTAAATGATATATTTATAAAGACTCTGTTAAAAAAGGTTTATTTTATAGCTCTTGTGGTAAAAATTTTAAATTTATAACAATGGATTATAAAGAATATGTCAGGGATTTATATAAAAAATGTAAAAAACTTATTCTAAAACCTGAAGGTTTTTTTTTAGAAAATAGGGATATTGAAAATGGAAAGTTTTTTTCTTCATTATTGGTTCCTTTAATTGTTCTTATGGGAGCAGGAGTTTTTCTGGGAGAATTAATTTCTAATTCAAATTTTCTGTTTTCTTATGCTTTGATGAAAACATTGAGAATTGTTGTTTATTATATTTTGGTTTATTATTTAGAAAGATGGGCTTTAGGAGAACTTTTAAAAAGTCATGAAGGAACGCAGGATAAAAATTTACTTTGTCTTGTAGTTGTAAGTTCTTTGGTTCCTTCTGTTCTGTCTTCTTTTATTACAGGTTTGTTTCCAGGCTTGTATGTCTTTGGTATACTGGGATTATATGGTTTCTATCTATTTGTGGTAGGAGTGAAAAAGTGTTTAAAAATACCGGAAAAGAATCAATTTCGTTATATTCTGCTTTCTATTTTACTGATTTTATTGATAACAGGAGTCGTTTATTCTTTTTCCTGGAAATTATTACAGTTTTATGAAGGCTAATATTAAACAACAACCTGTAAGGATAAAAAATAAGCGTGCCTATTTTGATTACGAAATTCTGGAGAAGTTTGTATGTGGTATGCAATTGTTCGGAACTGAAGTTAAATCGATAAGACGTAGCAAAGCCAGTCTTGCTGAATCCTTTTGCAGTTTTACCGGACATGAACTTTTTGTGATTAATATGCATATTTCGGATTACGATTTCGGTAATATTAATAATCATGAAAATCGTCGTGACCGGAAACTTTTACTTAAAAAGAAGGAGTTGCAGCGGATTCAAAAGAAGGTTAAAGAAAGTGGTCTTACTGTTATTCCACTTACTATGTTTATGAACGGTAAAGGATTGGTAAAACTTGAAATCGGTATCGCACGTGGAAAAAAGACTTATGATAAGCGTGAGACACTAAAAAAGTATGATGCCAGACTGGAAATGGACCGTGCAATGAAACACTAAAGAAGATATATATTTTCAGAAATTATTTACAATACCATTCAATGGCATCTTCGATGGCGCGCTGACAAACAGGACAGAATCCTTTTGCTTTGTTACTTTTCATAAGGCAATCACGGTAAGGACGATATATGCCTTTTGCATTATAGCCACCTCCTTCAAATACGCCAATTTTATTCTTATATTTATCTGTATCCGGAGTTGGAATTGGTGTGCCTTTTTTTATCATGTTTCCCCATTTTGTGCTAAAATTTATAAGAGTTGTTATGTTGGGTTCCCATGGTTCTGCTTTTATATCGTAAAAATCATCATAAGATACCGATGACGTATAATATTCGTCGGCAAGGCCTGCAAATCCATGTCCAAACTCATGAACAATGGTTTTTGGAGTTAGTTTATTGTCTGCAGAGCATACTGAAATAAAGTTGTAGAATCCTCCGCCGCCATATCGTTTTGTATTTACAAGTATGTATATCTGATCACATGGTATGCCTGTTGTTGCGTCATATATGTTTTTCATGTCTGATGTTGTAAGATATCGCGGTGTATTAAAGGTGTTAAAAGTAGAATTGAAGGCTGTGTTTTTGTATATATGTTCCTGTGGTATGTCTGTTCCTGATTCTGCAGAGGGAACTTTTACAGCATATATGTTAAAGTCTTTTTTGTGTTTGTCAAATGGACTCTCTGAGAATATGATGTTTGTCATTCGGTGTACATCATTTATAAATTTATCCATTTCTTTTTCGGTGTATCCTTCAGGAAGAAATACAAGATCTACTTTATTTTTTGGGGATCCGTTTTTAATAATTATTTCAGATTTATATTTTTGAGAATTTTCATTCAGAATAAAATAGTCTTTTGGATTTATATCAGTTGAAAAGATCTGTATAAAAATTCCATCTTTTTCCCTTTTATCAATTGTAAAGTTTATTTCGTTTTTTGGAAATGGTAATATTGCTGATTGATAAAAACTTTTTTTTATGGTTTTTGCTTCTTTTGTTGTCTGCCATTCCTGAAAGAGATCGCAGAATCCTTTTGAGAATATTAATTTCCCGCTTTTTTTATCAAAAATGCGATAACGAAATGTGCCGTAGTTTTTTGTGTCTATAAGATTTGTTCTTGAACCGGAATAAAAAGGTTCTTTTTTCATTTGTCCGGGAAATATTTCCGTAGTTTTAATATTCCCTCCTATTGTATAGTCTATTCTTAGTATACTGTCATTAAAAAAATCGTAATAGTTTGTTTGTGCCTGTAAAAGAGTAGCGAAAAATGTAAATAAATAAATAAAATATAATCTTTTCATATGTACGACTTTATAACTATAAAGATATTAATTGAATTGAATTTTAAATAATATTTTTAATGATTTTATATTTTGTGATTTTTTGTTTACAGATAGAATATTTTTATTTAAGTTTATATTAGTATTTTTATGCATTAAAATTTAGAAGATGGATTTTGTTTTATTTAATGGGTGTGAATTATAACATATGAATATATTATATGAGTTTTTTTTAAAGCTTTTTTCGGAAATGCATTTTTCCGGATGGAGTCAGACTTTTTTTGCCGTTTTGGTTTGCATTATTATTCTGTTTTCTCTGGCTTTTATTGCAAAATACATTACTGAATTAATTATAAATAAGATTCTTTATAGATTTGTTTTTTTAAAAACTAAATCGAAATGGGATGATTATTTTATGGAGAGAAAGGTTTTTAAAATACTTTCTCATTTTCCGGCTGCCTATATTGTTTATACATTAGCCAGCTTTTCCGGAATAGTTGATGTAACCGCATTTTTGAATGGTTTTGCCCAGATTTATTTTATTTTTATTTTTTCTCTTGCTTTTGTAAGATCTGCCAGTGCTTTAAGTGATATTTATTATAATAGTTCCTCAGTTTCCAAAATTCTTCCGATTCGTGGGTATATACAGTTATTTCAGATTATTGTTGTTAGTGTGTCGGTGATTATGATTGTTGGAGTAATTGTCAATAGGTCAATTGGTGGGTTACTAACAGCAATGGGTGCTATGGCGGCGGTTCTGGTTCTGGTTTTTAAAGATACGATTTTAGGATTTGTCGCCAGTCTTCAGCTTTCAGGTAATCATATGCTTAAACTTGGTGATTGGATAGAAATGTCAAATCATAATGCCGACGGAAACGTTATTGATATTACGCTTATGACTGTCAAAGTTCAGAATTGGGATATGACTATCACTACAATTCCGACTTATTCCATGGTGTCCGAATCTTTTAATAACTGGACAGGTATGCAGGATTCCGGAGGAAGAAGGGTTAAGAGATCAATTAATCTTGATATGAATAGTGTACATTTTTGCGACGATCGTCTTTTGGAAAAATTCAGTCATTTTCATCTTTTAAAAGATTATCTAAAACAGAAAGAGGAAGAACTTATAGAAAAAAATAAAGAATCTAAGGATGCAGCTGGTACTGTGAATAATAGGTACAGACTGACTAATCTTGGAGTTTTTAGAAAGTATATGTTTTCGTATTTAAAGGAGCTTTCTGTTGTAAATAAGGATATGACTTATTTTGTAAGATATTTACAACCTACGGAAAGAGGTATCCCTGTTGAATTTTATTTTTTTTCGAAGGTAAAGGAATGGGTTCAGTATGAACAGATACAGGCAAATATTTTTGATCATATTTTGGCTATTCTTCCTGAATTTGAATTACGTGTGTTTCAGAACACAGGGGGTTCTGATTTGAGAAGTGCTATGTTGTTCATTCATGAGGACGTTGAAAATAATATCCGACAACGATCGATGACGGATAGAAAATAAAGAATGTATGTATATTTCAATCGTTATTAGAATGTTTGATTTATTTGCCTTTTGTTACAAAAGAGGACTTATCTGAGTTAATTTATTTAAATTTGCCTCTGTTTACGAATGATGGGTAAGTTTAAATTCTGTTTGTTTTTCTGTTTTTATAGTATAATTCATTAAAAGTAGAATCTGTAATGAAAAAAAATGATATAGAATGTTCACCTAAACTTGATGAGCTGGATGAAAAGATTCTTTGTATAATTACTAAGAATGCACGTACTCCTTTTCTTGAAGTTGCAAGGGAATGTGGTGTGTCAGGAGCGGCTATTCATCAGCGGGTTCAGAGGTTACTAAATCTTGGTGTTATTAGCGGAAGTGAGTTTGTTGTGGATCCCTTAAAAATGGGTTATAATACATGTGCCTATATAGGTGTTACACTTGGACGGGCTAAGGATCACAAACAAGTGGCTGAATCTTTGAAGAATATTCCTGAGGTTGTGGAATGTCATTATACAACAGGTCCCTTTACTATGATTGTAAAGGTTGTTGCCAAAAACAATAATCATCTGAAGAATATTATTGATGATGAATTGCAGGAAATAGAAGGAATATCACAAACACAAACGTTTGTATCTCTTGAGATTGATTTTAAACGTCAGATTCCGATAAAATAAGATTAAAAATTAATAAGTCCGGATAAGAATATTTGACATAAAATATGATTGATACGTTTTTGGTATAAGTCTGAATGCTTTGCCGGTATTTAAAGAAAAATAAGTCCAGTCAATGATGCATAAACTAAATTTGCAGCTTATGCTTTTTAAGAAAAATGTTTTAATATTTGATTTTTTTTTCTAATTGCTAAATTTTCCTTAATTTTGATTAGATAAAGAATAAAAAAATAAATTTATGACACTTCACAGTAGTTTAGATAAGATTGATTTGCATATCCTTAATATTATTACAAAAAATGCTAGGATTCCATTTAAGGATGTTGCTGCAGAGGTTGGTGTTTCAAGAGCTGCTGTTCATCAGCGCGTAAATCGTATGGTAGATTTAAAGGTCATTATAGGATCCGGATATTTTGTGGATCCTAAAAAGGTTAATTATAATACTTGTACCTATGTCGGAATTTTTCTTGAAAAGGGTAGTTTATATGTTAATGTTGTTGAACAGCTGAAAAAAATTCCGGAAATTGTAGAATGTCATTATACTACCGGAAAGTATGCTATTTTTATAAAAGTATATGCCAGGAATAATGCACATTTAAAGGAAATTTTAAGTGAAAGGGTTCAGAAAATTCCGGGAATTTCCAGTACTGAGACTATTCTTTCTCTCGAAGAAACATTAAAGAGGCAGGTTTCCATTGATATAAACGATGGAATTGACATATAAAAAATGATAAATAAAAGAAAAAATAATATATACAGGTTTCTGCCTGTTTTTATTTCTGCTTTTTTTCTTCTGTGATTTTATTTATTGCGCTTATTCTTTGAAGAAGAGTCGGGTGAGAATAATTAACGAATACATAGGCCGGATGAGGACGCAGATTGCTAAGACTGTTTACAGATAGTTTAATCAGCGATGATATTAGTGCTGATCCGTCGTAATTTGTAGCCGCGAAATTATCTGCCTGGTATTCATGTTTACGCGATATATTGTTCATCCAAATGCCCAGAATTGTAGACAGTGGAGAGTATAATATTCCAAATGCTATTAGTGCTATCTGAAAATTTGGTTTCTCTACTCCCAGA
>JAENXA010000128.1 GCA_016649735.1 Prolixibacteraceae bacterium
CAGGCTATAAAAAGAAATTCTAAAGCTCTTATTCTGGTAACAGGATGTTATGCTCAGCTTCAGCCCCTGACAATTAAAAAAATAAAAGGAGTTGACTTTATATTCGGAACAAATTATAAATTCCGTATGATGGATTATATTTCATCCATGGACAAACAACTTTCTCCTATAATTCCGGTAAAAGAACAGAAACAAAACAGGGAATATTTTCATGCTACTTCATGGGGCGACAGAACCCGCAGTTTTTTGAAGGTACAGGACGGATGCGATAATTTCTGCACCTACTGCACCATACCTATTGCACGCGGACGCAGCCGTAACGACACTATTGAAAATACAGTAAGCGAAGCATCAAAAGCCATTGAGCACGGCATTAAAGAAATCATTTTAACAGGTGTAAACATTGGAAACTTCGGGAGAAGTACAAATGAGAAATTTATTGATCTTATAAAGGCTCTCGATAAAACCGACATAGGAAGACTTCGTATTTCTTCGGTTGAGCCGGATCTGCTGACTGATGAAATTATTGATTTTGTTGGTTCATCCATACATATTGCCCCACATTTTCATATTCCTCTTCAGTGTGGTTCGAATGAAGTATTAAAACTTATGCACCGTCATTATACAAGAGAATTGTTTAAAGAAAGAGTGGAGAGAATAAAAAGTGAACTTCCTGATGCATTTATAGGTGTGGACCTTATAGCCGGCACAAACGGAGAAACAAAGAAATTATTTGAAGAAAGCTATAGCTTTGTTGAATCTCTAAATGTTTCACAACTTCATTGTTTTCCCTATTCAGAGCGCCCAAATACCTCTGCCTTATCTATAAAGCCTGTAATCCCAGTACATGAAAGAAAAGAAAGAACAAAAAAATTGATTGCCCTCTCCGACATAAAACTACGATCTTTTTACATGGAACAAACAGGTAAAATAGTTACAGTTTTGTTTGAAGAGCCCGAAAATGGAAAGATGAAAGGATTCAGTGAAAATTATATACGTGTTGAGACTAACAGTAATCCTGACTTAATTAATCAATTCAGGAAAGTAAAACTTTTAGAAATAAATCAGGAAGGAAATTTTGAAATAGAGATACTTGAATAATATATTAAGGTCACAGGATTTTGCATATCTATATTTTATATGTTATTTACATCCGGTATAAAAAGGAATAAATTAAATTGATCAATTAATTTGAAAACTGCAATTGTCATATTAAACTGGAACGGAGAGAAAATGTTACAATGTTTTCTACCATCAGTTGTTAAAAACAGCCGGATAAAAGACACAGAAATTATTGTCTCTGACAACGGTTCAACCGATTCTTCGATAGCTTTTATAAAAGATAATTTTTCTGAAGTAAAAATCATTGAGTTAAAAAAGAATTATGGCTTTGCAGAAGGATATAACAGAACTTTAAAACAAATTGACGCTGACTATTTTGTCCTCTTGAATTCCGACGTTGAAGTAACTCCAGGATGGCTTAATCCTTTGATAGAGCTAATGGATAAAGATCCTAAAGTTGCCGCTGTTCAGCCCAAAATACTAAACTGGAAGAAAAAAGATGAATTTGAATATGCCGGAGCTGCCGGCGGTTTTATTGATAAGCTGGGATTCCCGCTATGTCGCGGACGTGTTTTGGACATCATGGAAAAAGATCATGGTCAATACGACAATGTTACTTCAATATTCTGGGCAAGTGGTGCCTGTATGGCCATAAAGGCCAACTATTTTAATGAGGCAGGAGGTTTTGATTCTGATTTCTGGGCTCATATGGAAGAGATTGATCTCTGCTGGCGTTTAAAAAACAAAGGATTTAAGATTCTTTTTACTCCGGACAGCAGCGTATATCATCTGGGAGGAGGAACACTGCCATATAATAATCCATTTAAACTGTTTTTAAATTTCAGAAACAGTCTTTGGTTACTGCATAAGAACCTTCCTTCCGGGAAATTTATAAGAATACTTATCACCCGTTTACTTCTTGATGATGCAGGTGCCTTGCGATGGCTGATTACAGGAGAGTTTAAAGATTTTTTAAGCGTAGTTAAAGCACATTTAGCATATTACCGTTCTCTGCCTGTAATAATTAAAAAAAGAAAAAAACTAAAAATAATTACTTCACAAAAATGGCATCCTGAAATTATCTGCCGAAGTATCATTTTTAAATATTATTTCGAAAGAAAAAAACATTTCAACGAGATCTGATAAAAAACGATTTGTTTAATATTAGGTTTAATTAACAGACAAACGACAAAAAACAGGTCTCTTTTCCCATATTTTTTTTTAATATTGTATCTGAAATTTATAAGGATTCTTCTAATTTAATAACGAATCCTGTAAAAAATAGGAAACAAAACTTTAAACATAAAGGAAAATATGGCAAAAATAAAAGGAACGGTGGTAATTGACACCGAAGAATGCAAAGGCTGCGGGCTTTGTATCGGAGCATGCCCACAACATGTCCTGGAGTTAAGCAATGATGTAAACAATAAGGGATATCATTTCTCTTTTATGAAGAATCCTGATAAATTTATGAAGGATCCTGATGAATGTATAGGTTGTTCAAATTGCGCAACGGTTTGTCCTGATGCATGTATTTCAGTTTACCGTTTAAAAATATAAATATTAAAATACTAAATAAATGGGTGAATTAAAATTGATGAAGGGAAACGAAGCCATTGCAGAGGCCGCAATTCGTTGTGGTTGTGATGGTTATTTCGGATATCCTATTACTCCCCAATCTGAAGTAATGGAAACATTAATGGTTCGTGCACCATGGGATAAAACAGGAATGGTTGTATTGCAGGCTGAAAGTGAAGTTGCTGCAATAAATATGCTTTACGGTGGCGGCGGAACAGGTAAAAAAGTAATGACTTCTTCTTCAAGTCCGGGCGTAAGCCTTATGTCTGAAGGAATCTCATATATTGCCGGAGCAGAAATTCCATGTGTTATTGTTAATGTACAAAGAGGAGGACCGGGTCTGGGAACTATACAGCCATCACAGGCAGATTATTTTCAGGCTACAAAGGGCGGAGGTAACGGAGATTATAATCTTTTAGTGTTGGCTCCGAATTCTGTTCAGGAAATGAGCGATTTTGTAGGATTATCATTTGAACTGGCTTTTAAATACAGAAATCCTGTTATGATTCTCTCTGACGGTGCTATAGGACAAATGATGGAGAAAGTAACACTCAGCGATTATAAGCCACGATTAACAAATGAGGAAATTGAAAAGAAATACGGAGATTGGGCAACTATTGGGAAAAAGGGAAATCGTTCACATAATATCCTAACTTCTCTGGAATTGAATTCAGAGCAAATGGAAGAGAATAATATCCGCTTTCAGGCAAAATACAAAAAGATGAAGGAAGAGGAAGTCCGCTATGAGGAATATATGTGTGACGATGCCGACTACATTCTTGTAGCATTTGGTTCATGTGCCAGAATTTGTATGAAATCCATTGAAATGGCCAGAGCAAAAGGCATTAAACTTGGACTTTTACGTCCTATTACTTTATTCCCATTCCCTAAAAAGCCAATTGCAGAATTATGCAAAAGAGTAAAAGGCTTTATGACCGTTGAAATGAACGCAGGGCAAATGATTGAGGATGTAAAATTATCAGTTTTTGATTCAGGCATTTTAAAACCTGTAGAATATTATGGAAGAATGGGTGGAATTATTCCTTCACCGGAAGAGGTAGTAAGCACATTGGAAAAAAAATTAATCGGAGGTAAATAATGATGGATACAAATAAATTAACACAACAGGATATTATCCGTCAGGGAGAACAGGTCTATAAAAGACCAAAATTATTGCTGGATAATACCATGCATTATTGTCCCGGATGTAGTCACGGAGTAGTTCATCGCCTGGTGGCCGAAGTAATCGAAGAACTTGGAATACAGGAGAAAACCATTGGTGTATGTCCCGTAGGATGTAGTGTTTTTGCATATAACTATATAGATATCGACTGGCAGGAAGCCTCTCATGGTCGTGCTCCTGCAGTAGCTACCGGAATATCAAGAGTAAATCCTGACAAATTCGTTTTCACATATCAGGGAGATGGTGATTTAGCTTCAATAGGTGCTGCTGAAATTATGCATGCCTGTAACAGAGGAGAAAACATTGCTGTTATATTCATCAATAATGCTATTTATGGTATGACCGGTGGACAGATGGCTCCTACTACCCTTCTCGGACAGGTTACTGCCACAACGCCAAAAGGCAGAAATGTTGAAAGAAACGGTTATCCTTTAAAGATAACTGAATTAATTGCTCAGTTACCCGGAACTTCTTATGTTACAAGACAATCGGTAGAGACTTCTGTTTCTGTAAGAAAATGTAAAACAGCAATAAAAAAAGCTTTTAAAAATGCTCTCGCTAAAAAAGGAACTTCGTTTGTTGAGGTAGTTTCTACATGTAATTCAGGATGGAAAATGAGCCCTGTTAAAGCTAATAAATGGATGGAAGAGAATATGTTCCCGTTTTATCCTGTAGGAGATTTAAAAGATGGCGATAAAGCCGATCCTGCTCTTTATTCTAAGAAAAACTAAAAGAAAAATTATGACGGAAGAAATTATTATAGCCGGTTTTGGCGGACAAGGTGTTCTTTCAATGGGAAAAATACTTGCTTATTCCGGAATGATGCAGGGAAAAGAAGTTAGCTGGTTCCCTTCATACGGACCTGAGATGAGAGGAGGAACTGCCAATGTTACGGTAATTATAAGTGATGAAAAAATTAGTTCCCCTATTTTAAATATGTTTGATACGGTTGTTGTTTTAAATCAGCAGTCTTTAGATAAATTTGAATCGAAGGTAAAAAAAGGAGGAACTCTTCTTTATGATCCCAATGGTATTATAAATCTACCTACACGCAAAGATATTAA
>JAENXA010000257.1 GCA_016649735.1 Prolixibacteraceae bacterium
AGTGAACCCGGGGAGACTCGAACTCCCAACCATCTGATCCGTAGTCAGAAACTCTATCCAATTAAGCTACGGGTCCATTTTTTATAGCGGTGCAAATATAATACTTTTATAAATAAAATTTCATTCTTTTATACTTTTTATGATACTGATTTTCATTTTTTTATAAATAAAGTTTTGTGTTTGTTCTAAAATAAAGGGAATGAGGCAGAAACGTTTCCCCTGAAACACAAATAAAATTTTAATTTTTTTATAAAAACACAAATTGCAAATAAATATATTTTGTAATAATGGATTTTGTTATTCAATGAAAGTATTTTTGTCTTTTTTTTCTTTTAAATTTATTAGATTCTTTATTTCATTTAACGATAATGCCTGAACATTTGTAATGAGAACACCATTGTTAAGAAAATTGCCGTATTGATTGGATTTTTCAATTACAATATTAAAATTGTTTTGTAAGTCTTTTTTTAGAGGGAAAAGAAATAATCCGTAAACAATGCCGTCGCTTAATCTGACTTTTTCAAGTTCTCCTTCGTTTTTGGCTAAAAATTCTTCAAGTTCAATTCTTATGATTTTATCCTGACCAGGAGTGAATGGTGTATCAATATCCTTTTTATTGAAAGCAAAAAAATAGCGAATTTTTTTTCCTTTTCCTCCAAGTCCTGTTGAAATAAATACCTGCTGTTCTCCTAAAAGTGAGCTTTGCATAACCATACGACTTTCCTGTAAGGCAAGAATGGCCCATTTTTTTATAACTCCCTTTGCCTTTTTTTGAAAACGTTCAATAATTCTGAAAGATTCGATTTGATTCTGACCGGCCAGACGTACAAGAATTTTTCTTTTTTGATCTAATTTTTCATCAGAATTATTTAACTGATCTTCCAGTTCAGAAAGATTAGCTATTTTTTCTCCATCTTTTCTTTTTTTTGTATATGAAAAATATTTTTTCTGCAGAGTTATATCAATACGCTCTTCCAGAATACTGAAATTATCGGGAATGGACTCAATAGTTCCCTGAATTTTTTTGAGATTATTTTCCTCATTTGTCATAATAATGCAAAGATAGCGCAAAGAGATTAAAAAAATATAATTTTGTCTTTTTTAAGATTAAATTTTATAATAAAAACATCTGTATTATTTTTATTATAAAATAATGTATATATACTGCGGATTCTATGTAATATAAGACTTTTAATATACTTCTTTTAAATGATGTATTGTATCTTGCGGATCTTCAGAATTAAAAATAAAACTTCCTGAAACAAGAATGTCGCTTCCGGCCCGGTAAAGTTTTTTACCTGTATCGAAGTTAACACCTCCGTCAATTTCAATAAGACTTTTAGATTTTTTTGAAAGTATAAGTTCTTTTAGTCTTTTAACTTTTGAATAAGTATTTTCGATAAATTTTTGACCACCAAATCCCGGATTAACTGACATGATAAGAACTAAGTCGACGTCACATATAATGTCTTCCAGCAGTGAAACAGGTGTATGAGGATTTAATGCAACACCTGCTTTCATTCCTGCCTTTTTTATTAACTGTATTGTTCTGTGTAAATGTGGGCATACTTCGTACTGAACGGTTAATAAAGATGCTCCGGCATTTTTGAACGCTTGAATATATTTTTCAGGATGAACGATCATTAAATGTACGTCCAAAGGTTTTTTTGCAATTTTATGAATTTGTTGGATTACAGGCAGACCGAATGATAAATTTGGCACAAATACACCGTCCATTATATCACAATGAATAAAATCTGTTTCGCTTTTATTTATCATTTCTATATCTCTGCCCAGATTAAGAAAGTCAGCTGAAAGGATAGAGGTAGATACAGCATTTTTTTCCATAATTCTTTATTCTCTTTTTAATTTTTAAAATAATCTTTCCTTTTAAACGGATTGTTTCAGAATTTAAAATTAAAAATATATATGTAATAAAACATACATGCTGTACTTTTTTCTTGAATTCTTAATTTGTAATTTATTTATGTGCCGAGATAAT
>JAENXA010000046.1 GCA_016649735.1 Prolixibacteraceae bacterium
ATGTTTTTAATTTTTCTATTTCACAAAGATAAAATTTATATAAAAGGAAAACATAATAATTTATACACAGAATTCAGAAAAAATATAAATTTATCTTTACACATATATAGTAGTGTCTTTAATGAGAAATCCGGCAGTGGTTTCTAATGATCATCCCCCCTATTAACTTTTATAATATAAAATCTGCCGTTTTGTCACCAAAACAAAAAAATATGAAAAAGGTACTTATTGGTATATGCCATATTTGCCTAAGAAAAGAAGAATTAATTTATGGCACAATGATTGAATAAAACTGGTTATAAGTTCAAAAATGATAACTATTAAAATTAAATAAAAATGGGAAAAATAATTGGAATAGATTTAGGTACAACAAACTCCTGTGTTGCAGTTATGGAAGGCAGCGAGCCGGTTGTAATTCCCAACAGTGAGGGTAAACGTACCACTCCTTCTGTTGTTGCTTTTGTAGAGAACGGAGAACGTAAAATCGGAGATCCTGCAAAACGTCAGGCAATCACAAATCCGACAAAAACAGTTTACTCCATTAAACGTTTCATGGGAGAACCATTTGGTAACGTTAGTAAAGAAATTAAAAGAGTCCCTTTTAAAGTTGTAAAAGGAGATAATGATACTCCACGTGTATTAATCGATGACCGTAAATATTCTCCTCAGGAAATTTCAGCAATGATTCTTCAAAAAATGAAAAAAACAGCTGAAGATTATCTTGGACAGGAAGTAACTGAAGCAGTTATTACTGTACCTGCATATTTTAATGATTCACAGCGTCAGGCAACAAAAGAAGCAGGTGAAATTGCTGGATTAAAAGTTCGTCGTATTATAAACGAACCTACGGCTGCATCTCTGGCATACGGACTGGACAAGAAAAAAAGTGATATGAAAATCGCCGTCTTCGATTTAGGCGGAGGTACTTTCGATATATCTATACTTGAATTAGGTGACGGTGTTTTTGAGGTTAAATCAACTGATGGAAATACACACCTTGGAGGTGATGATTTCGACCATGTAATCATTGACTGGCTTTCAGAAGAATTCAAAAAAGATAACGGAGTTGATTTACAAAAAGATGCAATGGCACTTCAACGTCTAAAAGAAGCTGCTGAAAAAGCAAAAATTGAATTATCAAATACACAATCTACGGAAATCAACCTTCCTTATATTATGCCTGTTGACGGAATTCCAAAACATTTGGTAAAAACGCTGACAAGAGCAAAATTTGAACAACTGGAAGATGAGTTAATAAACGCAACTGTTGAACCTTGCCGCAGAGCTTTGAAAAATGCAAATCTAAGCATAGGAGATATTGATGAAATTATTCTGGTTGGAGGTTCAAGCCGTATTCCTGCCGTTCAGAAAAAAGTAAAGGAATTCTTCGGAAAAGATCCTTCAAAAGGTGTAAATCCTGACGAAGTAGTTGCTGTTGGTGCTGCAATTCAAGGTGGTGTTCTTACAGGAGATGTAAAGGATGTTCTTCTACTTGATGTTACTCCTCTTTCATTAGGTATTGAAACATTAGGTGGTGTAATGACAAAACTGATTGAATCAAATACAACTATTCCTACAAAGAAAACAGAAACATTTACAACTGCTGCCGACAATCAACCTTCTGTTGAAATTCACGTTCTTCAGGGTGAAAGATCAATGGCATCAGGGAATAAAACAATTGGAACATTCCATTTGGATGGTTTACCACCGGCACCAAGAGGTGTACCACAAATAGAAGTTTCCTTTGATATTGATGCTAATGGTATCCTGCATGTAAGTGCAAAAGATAAAGCTACAGGCAAATCACAATCTATACGTATTGAAGCATCTTCAGGCTTAAGCGATGCAGAAATAAAAAAGATGAAAGACGAAGCCGCAGCAAATGCAGATGCAGATAAAGCAGCAAAAGAAAAAATCGACAAAATGAATCAGGCTGACAGTTTGATTTTTCAGACCGAAAAACAATTAAAGGAATTCGGAGATAAACTTCCTGTTGACAAAAAAGGACCTATAGAAGGTGCCTTGGCAAAACTGAAAGAAGCTCATAAAAATCAAGATATTCCTGCCATTGATGCAGCAACTGAAGAGCTCAATAAAGTTTTTCAGGCAGCTTCACAGGAAATGTACAATGCAAATGCACAATCAAAAGGACAACAAGAAAATCCCACAGGAGGATCTCAGCCTGGAGCCGATGCTAATGCAGGAAATAATACAGAAGCTAACAATAACAACGAAAGCAAATCCGACGACAAAGACGGAGATGTAAAAGATGTTGACTTTGAAGAAGTGAAGTAAAGTCGATTAAAAACGATAATCAAAAATAGCGAAACCGCAGTAAATCAAATATTTACTGCGGTTTTTATTTTTTAAAATTTATTGAATTTGATGTTTTATTGTCAATTTTAATCATATATTTGTACCATATTTGTACCGTGCGTTAATCAGCATTAATGTGCGCCTTATTCATTCTTATCATGTCTTAATAGTACTTAATTGGTATAAAGCAAACGATTACAAAGAACAATATGGGAATTAGTAAATTGAAAATACCCAAGATTTGTGAGCAATGTGGGAAGCCTTTTGAATCAAAAACCGTTGTCACTCGCTTTTGTAGCCCTATTTGTGTGAATAAATCAGGTAAAGAGAAAAAACGAGAAGCAAAGGATGTGGAGTGTAAGCAAAGTATTTTGGAACAGTCAACTAATCAAATAGCTCAAATCCAAACGCGCCCTTATATTTCTATTACGGAGGCAACCGTTCTTTTCGGAATATCCAAGGATACTATTCGCCGCCTTATAAAAGCGGAAAAAATTTCTGCAGTCAACTTGGGACAACGACTGACAAGAGTGAGTCGTTTGCACATAGAAGCCATGTTTACCGCCGTACCTTTGCTCGAAGAACCCAAAGAACAGCCTATAAAACTAAAGTACGAGCCAGGAGAATGTTATACTATTGCAGATGTTTCTGAAAAATTTGGGGTTTCTCTTTCAACAGTAAGTAATACGATTCGCCGTAATAGCATACCCAAAAGACAAGTGGGCAGGTTCGCGTATGTACCCAAAGAGCAAATTGACAGGATATTTTCAAACAGATGAAATAATACCACATGAAAGAGTTATCCAACACAAAAGTAACCGTAAGGCTTCGAAAGGCCGAAGACCGAAAAGAGTGGTATGTTTATATCGAGAGTTATCCCGTTTTTGTGCCCGGAAAAAAAAGCCTACAACGCATACGTGAATATTTAAATCGTAGCGTTACTACAATAGAATGGGATAAAAAACGAAACGCTCGTACCGATACAGACGGAACAAAAACATATAAGCCCAAACGCGATGATAACGGAATAATCATCTGCCGGAGTGAAAAAGACCAAGAAAATATGATTTATGCCGATGGCGTTCGTAAACTTCGCCAACGAGAATATGACAACGCCGATTTATACAGCGATACCGAAACCGAACAAGCCGAACAAAAGGAACGGTTGCAGCAAAATTTCATAGAATATTTTGATAATGTGACAGCCAAACGCCACGCTAACAGTTCAAAATCCATTCTAATCAACTGGCAGCGTACTTATGAATTTATGAAACAGTTTGCTGGAAATACGTTACTGTTTTCCCAAATAAACAACCGGATAGCCGAAGAATTCAAGCGTTTTCTGTTATCTGCCCCTTGTGGAGGCCACAAAAGCGGAACTATTTCTCACAATACCGCCGCAACCTACTTTTCAATTTTCAAGGCCGGCCTCAAACAATCCTTTGTTGATGGTTACTTGACGGTTGATTTATCGGCTAAAATAAAAGGCATATAGGAGCAGGAATCACGTCGCGAATATTTATCCGTTGAAGAACTCAACACCCTTGCCGCTACACCTTGCGAACGTGATGTACTTAAAAGGGCAGCTCTCTTCTCTGCGCTCACGGGATTGCGGCATTGCGATATTCAAAAACTTCGATGGAAAGAAATCAACAGGGATAGTAATCAACCCAGACTGCATTTTACCCAACAAAAAACCAAAGGCGTTGAATATACTCCCATTTCAGAACAAGCCTTACAACTTTGCGGAGAGCCAGAAAAGCCAGAAAAATTTGTTTTTGAAGACTTGCCTGATCCATCCTGGATTTCCCGCCCTCTCAAACAATGGGTGGAAGCCGCAGGTATTAAAAAGAAAATTACCTTCCATTGCTTCCGTCATACATTCGCGACCTTGCAGTTATCAAGCGGCACCGATATTTACACTGTCAGCAAAATGCTTGGCCATACCAATGTAAAAACCACCCAGATTTACGCCAAAGTGGTGGACGAAAAGAAAAATAAAGCGGCACAAGCCATACAATTAGAAATAATAAAAACAACTTAGGAATGAAAAACAATCTGCTGGAGTATATTATTTTATACGTCCTGGTTGCATCTGCTGCGTTGATAATTGCGACATTGGCACGTATATCTACTGTTCCATTGGGAGTTGACAACTTTACGGCATTCGTCGTTTTTATTGTCGTCTTAGGTATTGAGGGCGCAGTATATTTAAGTATTCATATTGTTTTACAAGGACTTATGTTACCTTGGATTGCAAGGCTCTTACTAAAAGTTCCTTATTTCAAGAATAAAACAAAAAGCACACCACCTATCGATAAAATAACCAGTCATATAACCGAACCACCCTCTTTAGAAGATATTCGGAATGAACAACTACAAAACAAAGCCAAAGAGCAGAAATAAAAACTGAATATTGCTCTGAACTATACTCGAAAAACATTTGCACCTTATGTTTCAGATGGACAAATTGAAGTACTTTGCGGAAATCTGCAACTATACTCCGATAAATTGAATTTAGAAAAGTTACTTTCCATAAAAACCAGCAAAGACTTATCTTCTGTTGACATTTCCCATTTTGGATGGAATATCTGGAGTCATTTCAATGTAGGTAAACGAATAGAGATTGCCCACTTCCTCAAAAGAGTATTTCCCGATATTCTCAAAGATGTAGAAGTTGAAAGTATCAAAAGCCACCTGAAAGACGACGAATTAAAAGGCATTATTAAAATACAGAAAATCCTTACAGAGCAATAATAACCATAGTTGATTACTATATCCAGTGTTTTAACTGTTTTTTTCCCGTGTCGCGAAACACGACGAAAACACCTATTTCATTTGCACCATAACAATTAAAAACGATAGTTATGGAAACAAATGAAATTTCTTTTGAAACCCTACCAAAAGCAGTTGCCCATCTGGTCAACGAAGTGGCCGCAATCAAATTATTAGTAGAAAAAGGGCAAATATCCGTTGCTCCTCAAAAACGCATTCCAATAGGCATTAAAGAAGCCAGCCTGATTATCGGCAAAGCCAAACCTACCATTTACGCGCTTGTTCGCAAACGTCTGCTCCCCTGTTACAAAACCGGCAAGAAACTTTATTTTTTTGAAGATGAATTGCTGGAATGGATTTCCCAAGGCAAGAAGAAGACTTTACTGGAAATTGAATCAGAGGTGGAAGCAGATTACAAAAAACATTTTAGAGGCACAAGAAGATGAATCTGTTTGATTTGTTAGCCAATTTCTGGCGACTGGATGAACAGAAGAATTTCAGCGGAAACGAAACACGTCTGTATTTCTTCCTAATTCATATAGCTAATCGCTCGTTTTGGCCGGAATGGATTGAATTTGCCGACAAACGAATGGTTGCTAATGCCAATATTTCTTTGCAGGTGTTGAAATCCGCCAGAGAACGTTTGCAAGAAGCCGAATTGTTGGACTTCGTTCCAGGGGGTGGGTTTAGGGTTAAAACTAAGTATCGGATTTTAACACCTAAGTCCAATCTTAAACACTCACCCTCTCTTTTAAATACTAAAGACAAAGATTCTAATATCAATTCTTATGGAAAAAAGAAAGGATTTGTCCATACCGGGAGCGATTTTGACTAATCAGGAATTTTATCAGTTATTGCAAAAAGATGCTCAAGAAATTATTGCCGGTGAAAAAGAAAAGATGCGACAACGTCGATTGTTTCTTCCGCTGGCATATTCCGATTTTCAGAGTTTGTTTTGCACATTCGGAGCCGTTTGCTTACATAACCGGAATCAGGATAAGAACTTTGTTATTGATGACAATAATAAGCCTGTAATAAAACAACTCTACTATTTCGCAACCAGCAATCCATCATTTTCAGGCGATTTGAACAAAGGTATCCTGTTACAAGGTAAATATGGATGCGGTAAAACCGTACTTCTGGAAACGTACTCATTGCTCCATAATCATACTGTGAGAAAATTCAGCCTCAATTATCCTTTGCTTTCATTTATCAAGTCTGTGGAATTACAAGAGCAAATCAGAAAACACTCGGTGAATATGTTCGTGCGGAAGCCATTAATCATTGACGAATTTGGACGGGAATCTAAAACGGTTCAGGATTACGGCAACATTACTCGTCCATTATCCGAATTGTTGAGTTTGAGAAGCGATGCCGGAACGCTTACGCATGGTACTACCAATTTCATCTTGAATACACTTTCGTCTGATGAATTTTACGGTGGGATGATTGGCGACCGTCTCAAAACGATGTTCAACTTTATCACTTTGCATGGAGAAAGCAGAAGAATTTAAATAATGCAACATACCATTCATGAAAAGTAACCCATAAATACTTTTTGGAGCTGTAAGCTACTTTTAATCAAATAATAAACTATAAATTTTTAAAATTACTCGCAATGAAAAAAATGAATTTTATTCTACAAAGTAAAGGTGGTAGCGGCAAATCAATGCTTACCTATTTACTGGCGCTCAAAAATGAAGATAACACCCGGACCTATTTTATTGATTTTGACAGTTCTGTAAAATCAAGTACGCAGCAGCTAAAATTTCTGCAGGGCCGAACACCTGCTCGCTTTGCAAAAATGAATTTACTCGATGAACGAGGTAAGATTGATCGTCAGCGACTGTTTGAAAACCTGCAGATCCTTGTACAAAAACCCTACGAGGAATTTTTTCTTGATTTTGGCGCACCCGAAAGCGAGCAGTTTACTTCCCTGTTTTCAAAAGATTATACCATCGAAGAATTTAAACAAATTGCTGACGAATTGGATGTGGAATTCATTTTCAACATTGTCGTGGCAGGAGGCAGTTCCTACCTTCCCTGCACCAATTACCTGAACAACATTGCCGGTTTAAACCAACAGAATTTCAGCATTATCATCTATATCAATGAGTTTTCATTTCAAAATTACAAATCACTGATTGTAGAAATAGGAAACTATGCAAAAGCCAATTCAGGCAATATTCACGAGGTAAAATATTTTGGCGATTTTGATACGGATGCCGCCCCTCATAAAAACATCTTAAGGTACATTTCCGAAGGGAAGGGAATGAATGCCTACATCTTTGTTGAGAAAATCAAGATTCAAAAAGAACTTCAAAAATTACCGTAATGGAACATGTAACGATTGATTTTCAAAGAATGCAGGCCGATTACTTTCTGAAATATGATTACAAATTCGACGAGACAGCCCTTTCCATGTTACATATTTTGGAAAAAGAGCAGCAGGCGAATTTTGCTAAACAAAATTCAGTATTGAACAAGGCCATCGAAAAAATTGAAGCTTCTCAAAGAACCTTAGCGTTAGACCGCGAACACCCGCGCTGGCAAGCATTTTCTTATGGCCTGGGACGAATTGGGATGCCGTTGTTGATGGCCATCTGTTTCATTGCTATATTTTACATGATCAACTTAAGCAATCAGAAACATGAAATGATTAATTCTGCCAAACTTCGGTGGTATGAAAATTTTTATCAAACCAATATTGAAAACAGGGAGACCAAAGCCATAAAAGAATATCTAAGGGAAAATCCCATCCCTGAATAACTTTAAATAATCAATTAAATGAAAGAATTTTTTAAACAGAAATTACTGGAAAACAGGTCAGGGATTTATTCCCTGATCGCCCATCACTATGCTGACCGAATAAATGAAATGGGTTGCAGCCTTTTCAGGGACTGGTTAAGCCAGGAACTGTCCGTTGATAAAAGTACGATAAACCTTACAAGCTTATATTCTGCCTCAAGAAGAGAGCAAAAGAAAGATAAGCGTAAAAGCAAAACAACTGGGTTTCAACCTGAATTTGTGAACAAGCATAATAGCGTTATTCCGAGTTCAAATTTTTCCGATCCCAACGCCATACCATCCTCCATGGATAATATTACTGAAATGTAATTCAGTTGCAAAATAGCGAATTACGAATAATTCTGAATAGGAATAAATAAGTATGAACTGGAATGAATAGAAATAGATATTTCTGCATAAAAACAGATAAAATATTCATTATTAGTTACATCCGTGCAATATTATGCCGTCAGTATGGGGAGCAAGTTTGTGTTTCGGTCTGACCGAAACCTTGCTCTGCGAGGCGAAAAACATCCCGCCGGTCTAATCTGAACAATTAAATCACCAATCATGAAAATAATTAAAAACAGGAATACCACTGGCAGACCTGCAAAAAAAACTGATGAAAAGAAAAATTACAAAATGACGGTCAAAATGGCTTCAGACGAGTACGATGCCCTCAAGGCCAAGGCGCATGAAGCGGGTATTAACCAAAGCGAATACACCCGCCAATGTATTCAGGCCAGTATCGTTAAACAGCGTATAACCCCTGAGTTAATGAACTACATACGGCAACTCAGCGGAATGGCCAACAACATTAACCAGATTGCCCATAAAGCCAATGCCGCAGGATATATGGGTGTACACAAACACTGCTTATTTCTGAACGGGAAGCTGGATGATGTAATTAGCAAAATAGAAGATGATTGCTAAGATTATACAGGGACATGGGTTCCGGGGTGCAGTGAGCTATATCCTTGACAAAGATAATGCCCGATTGCTTTATGCTGAAGGAGTAAGACTGAAAGACAAGGAATCCATTATCCATAGTTTCATTGTCCAGCATAAGCTGAATCCAAACATATCAAAACCAGTCGCCCACATCTCGCTGGATTTTTCGGTTCAGGATGAGAGCAGGTTGACAGATCGATTTATGGTTGATGTCGCTCAGGAATACATGAAAAAGATGGGATACAAGGACACACAATACATCATTGCCCGTCACCACGACACTGACCATCCTCACATTCACATAGTGATAAACCGTATTGATAACAACGGGAAACGGATTTCTGACCAAAACGAAAAGTTGCGGAACACCAGGGTTTGTATGGAACTTACAAAAAGATACGGTTTGTATATCGCTTCAGGCAAAGAGAACGTAAAGGAACACCGTTTAAAAGAACCCGATAAAACCAAATACGAAATTTATCATGCGTTGCAATCGACTATATCTAATTGCCGGGGTTGGCAGGAATTAAAAACAGTTGCCGGGGTTGGCAGGAATTAAAAACAGAGTTACTCAAATCGGGGATTACAACCGAATTTCGAAATAACGGAGGTACAGACAAAATACAAGAAATACGGTTTGGAAAGAATGGGTATGAGTTCAACGGTTCCAAAATTGACAGAACCTGCAGTTATTCCAAAATCAATTACCGGTTACAGCAAAATGAGAGGTTGCAACAGGCTCAAATACACCAACCGGAACAACATGCCTGGCAGGATAGCATGGAATTTTCTTCGATAGTGGAAACCGCAGCTTCCACTTTG
>JAENXA010000109.1 GCA_016649735.1 Prolixibacteraceae bacterium
AATTCTACACTGATCACCAGAATAGGCATAGTAATAGGAATTTTGGTAAGTATTCTGATTGGATATAAGTTACCTATAAACATTATAGCACGTGGCACAGCAATCTTTTTCGGTATTTGTGCCAGCACTTTTCTGCCGGTTTACTTTGCCGCTTTATATTGGAAAAGAGCAACAAAAACAGCAGCAAAAGCGAGTATGATGACTGGTTTTTTAAGCAGCGCATTTGCATTAGCTTTTTTGCACGTAAAAGAATCGGAACCACTTGGCATTTGTCAGGCTATTTTCGGAAAGACTACACTGGCCACTGACTTTCCGTGGATGATAATAGACCCTATTATATTTTCACTGCCTCTATCCATAATGGCTCTTTTGATAGTAACGTATTTAAGTAAAAAGCCAAATTATTATATACAATTGAATTAAGAGGACATATTAAAATGGAGATTATAATATGAACGTCACAACAATTAGTCTTAATTAAAATAAAACATATTAAAATAAATATTATGATGGGAATTGAAGATCCCGGAATTTATCTGGGTTATATTTTTTCTATTCTGAGTTTAATCCTTTGTGTAGTTTTTGGTATTATAAACTGGAATAAAGGAAAAGAAACTGATATAAAAGAAATTGAGAAAGATAAAGAATGGGAAAACAAAGATGATGAAATAAAAAGCAAAATATCGGATCCCAATGCTTAAACTATGTTTAAGCATAATCTTACATGGAGATTTTATTGTCCAACAACAATAACTCTATATTTACCAGCCAATTAATACCATTAAGAAGTACGGATATGTCTATTCGTGCTTCTTGATGGTTGTTTTTTTAATAATATTCTATTATTCCAGATACGTATACCCGTATAATCCTGAACGATAATTAGACAAGAATTCCTTACCCTCTTTTGAGGATATTTTTTTGGATGCAACGGCAGTTGTAACCCATTTTTCTACTGCCCTAACCATTTTTTTAGGACTATACTGAACATAGTCAAGAACTTCTGCTATAGTTTCGCCGTCAATTATCTGATCAATAGAATAGCTATCACCATCTATTGAAACATGAACTGCATTGGTATCTCCAAATAAATTATGAAGATCTCCCAGTATTTCCTGATAAGCCCCTACCAAAAATGCGCCTATATAATAATGCTCTTTAGGCTTTAAAGAATGAACAGGCAAAAAATAAGACTGATTACGTGTTGAAATAAAATTATCTATTTTACCATCTGAATCACATGTAATATCCTGAAGTGTAGCAGCCCTGTCCGGTTTCTCATCCAGTCTTTGAATCGGCATAATCGGAAAAAGCTGATCAATTGCCCACGAATCAGGCAAAGACTGAAACAAGGAGAAGTTACAAAAATATTTATCAGACAACAATTTTTCCAACTGATGAAATTCATCAGGGAAATGACGCATCTTCCTTGTCATATCATGGATATCCTTGGCTACTGACCAGAACAGACGCTCTACCTGGGCTCTGGTCTTAAGATCTATCAATCCAAAACTAAATCTATTCAAAGAATCTTCTCTTATCTCCTGTGCATCATGCCAGCTCTCCAGCATATTTGGCTGATTTAATGTATCCCATATAGAATAAAGCTCTTTTACAAGTTCATGATCAGTTTCCTTAATTTCAACTTCTTCGTCCCAGGTTGATAGTTTGGTAGATTCCAGTACATCAAAAATCAGTACAGAATGATGCGCTGCGAGTGAACGCCCTGATTCAGTAATAATATTAGGATGAGGAAGTTTATTTTTATCACTTACATCTACCAAAGTAGAAATCACATCATTAACATACTCCTGCATACTGTAGTTTACACTACTTTCCCTGTTCTCTGAACGGGTCCCGTCATAATCTACTCCCAGACCTCCACCAATATCAACAAATTCCAAATTAAAACCAAGCTTACATAACTGCACATAAAATTGTGAAGCTTCCCTCAAGGCAATCTTAATTTTTCTGATATTATTTATCTGACTGCCAATATGAAAATGAACCAGTTTTATACAGTCTTTTAGATTATTTTTTTCAAGAAAATCTATAGCTTCCAGTAATTCACTGGACGTAAGACCAAATTTACTTATATCACCTCCCGAACTTTCCCATTTTCCGCTACCGGTACTGGCAAGTTTTACCCGTAATCCAAGATTAGGACGCACATTTAACTGTTTGGCAATTCTGGAAATCAACTTTAGTTCGTCTAATTTTTCAACTACCACAAAAATATGACGTCCCATTTTCTGGGCAAGAAAAGCCAGTTCAATATAACTTTCGTCCTTATATCCATTACAAACGATAATTGACTCGCTGTTGGTTGTAGTAGCTATAACAGCATGCAATTCCGGTTTGGAACCGGCTTCAAGCCCAATGTTAAACTTTTTGCCATGACTGACAATTTCCTCAACAACAGGCCGCATCTGATTGACTTTTATAGGATAAACTATAAAGTTTTGTCCTTTATATTCATACTCAGACGTAGCTTTTTTGAAACAGATGGCCATTTTTTCAATCCTGCTATCGATAATATCAGGAAAACGAAGCAACATTGGAGCTCCAATATCCCGTTTTTGCAACTCATCGACAAGCTCACGCAAATCTATTTCCGGTCCTCCTTTTTTAGGAGTCACAAATACATGCCCTTTCTCATTGATAGAGAAGTAATTAATTCCCCAACCTTTAATATTATAAAGTTCAGCGGAATCCTCAACACGCCATTTTCTCATGATAAAAAATAAACTATCGTTAATTACAACATAATGAATGCCAAATATAGAACAAAAAGAGAAACGACAAATAAAAATTAGTTATTTGTTGCCGGTTCTTAGAATATGTAAATATTAATTTCCATAAATTGACGATTTTAAGGATTCCCCTTTTTAATATTATAGACAAATATTTCAAAAAACAAATACTTTTAACCGCAGGAAAATTCAATACAAATCTTAAGATTAAATAAACAAAAAACCATAAATTTGAAAGATTAAAATTTAAAAAATAAAAAATAAATGAAACTAAGCCGGATAAAATACTGCCTGATATTTTTAATCTTAAGTATAACCACAAAGGCAGAGACTCCTAAAAGAATAATTTCTCTGGCACCTGTAATTACAAAATATATATATCTGCTGCATGCCGAAAATTCACTGGTAGGATGTACGAGTTTCTGTAAACTAAAAAATCCGGAAGATGCCCAAATAGTAGCTTCTGCCATTCAGGTAAATATAGAAAAATCAATTATGCTAAAACCGGATTTGATTATAGCTTCCTCACTTACAAATCCCGAAACTATAAAGATCTTTAATAAACTAAATATTGATGTTTTATATATCCCCTTACAAAAATCTTTTGGAGACATATGTAATGATCTCCAAACTTTAGGAAAAAGATTGGGGGAAAAAGAACTGGCTGATCAAATCGTAGCAAAAGCAAAAAATGATATAAAAAAGATAATGGGGAAAATACCTAAAAATGTTCCCCCCCCTGAAATATTTTTTCAAATTGGAGCGAATCCATTATTTTCAGTAATCCCCAATACGTTTCAAGAAGATTTTATTGATTTCGCCGGAGGAAGAAACATTGCAGAAAATCTTACAATAGGAAGTATTACCCGGGAAAAAGTGATTGTAAGCAATCCCGATATCATTTTTATTTCTACTATGGGGATGGTCGGCCGGGAAGAGAAAAAGAGATGGGAATCTTATGAAAATCTAAAAGCCGTTAAAAATAAAAAAATATTTTTCATTGATCAGGAAAAAACATGTAGCCCTACACCTCATTTATTTGTAGAAGCCCTTAATGAGATAATAGATGATATCTATTATAAAAATCATAAATTTTGAATAAAACCTAACCCAAAATATTATTTTCTCTGAAGCCATAAGATTCATATATTGTTAAAATAGTTTATTCAGTCATTTATTAATTTGCTTACTGATTGAATCTGAAAGAATAGAATAAAAAATGACAGAAAAAGACAGGAAATACATAAAGTGGTCAATAGTTCTGATTATCCTAATTTTTATACTGATAGCCTCCGCACTTCTGGCATTATCTTCAGGAGAGTTAAAAATAGGCCTAAAAAAAGTTTTGGAATTAATTTTAGGAAATGAAGACAAAGCTTCAGTTAATTCAATGCTGATAAACCAGATTCGCCTGCCAAGAGTTCTTCTGGGAATTGCAGTAGGAGGCGCTCTAAGTCTCTCAGGTGTTATTCTGCAAGGCATATACAGAAACCCTCTGGTAGAACCTTATACTCTTGGAATTTCAGGAGGAGCCTCACTGGGCGTTGCCTTTGTTATAGTTTTCGGATTACAGTTAAAATTAGGAGAATTTATACTACCTCTTGCCGGATTTACAGGAGCTGTATTAATTGTTTTTATAGTCTATTTTCTGAGTTCCCGTAAAGGCAATATTAGTATTGAAAAAATGCTACTTACGGGAGTGATGGTTAGTTTTATTGCTTCTTCTGCTATGATGGTTCTGATGGCCCTGAGTGACACTGAAAATCTACATGGCATAATTTTCTGGACAATGGGCTCTCTGGACGAGCCAAACATTTCACTAATATATCTGACCATGATTGTCGCTATAGCAGGATTAATTTTTTCCTGTTTCTTTGCAAAAGATCTGAATGCATTACGACTGGGCAGGGAAAAAGCCATGTATCTTGGAATTCGTACAGAACTTACAACAAAAACACTTTTTTTTATTGCATCACTTTTAGCAGGTGTCTGTGTTGCTGTAGCAGGTGTTATTGGATTTGTCGGATTAATAATTCCTCATATACTTAGACAAATTGTAGGGTCTGATTATCGTATACTTTTAATCAGTTCTTTTCTTTTGGGAGGATCATTTCTTGTATTATCCGATCTGGTAGCGAGAACTATTATTTCCCCTAATGAACTTCCGATTGGGGTCATCACAGGAATAATAGGAGGAACTATTTTTATTATAATGATGAACAGTAAAAAGAAAAAGAAATGACAGACCCCCTTTTGAAAATAGAAAATTTTTCCTGCGGTTATTCTTCTTTTAAAATAGAAGGAATTAATTTTTCTCTGCCAAAAGGAATTTTTGCCGGCATTATCGGACCGAACGGCTCGGGTAAAACAACTCTATTCAGAGGTATCATGGGAATACTGCCAACTCTTAAAGGACAAATTTCTCTAAACGGAAAAAACATGAACTCTTTTTCCTTAAAACAGCGGGCACAACATATTACCATAGTTTCTCAATCAACAGACAACGATGATATTCCTGTAGAAGATTATGTCATGATGGGAAGATATCCGTATTTCCAGCGTTTTCAGTTCTTTGAATCAGAAAAAGATAGAGAACTAACTTACCGGTATATGAAACAAACTGATATTTATCAATATCGTCACAAATTAATATCTGAACTAAGCGGAGGAGAACAACAAAGGGCAGCAATTGCAAGGGCTCTTGCTCAACAACCCGATTTATTACTACTTGACGAACCAACATCTCATCTGGACATTGCACATCAGGTAAGTATTCTTAATCTGATCCGTCAGCTAAATAAAGATTTCAATCTAACAGTGTTAATGATCATACATGACTTAAATGCTGCATCAGAATATTGCGACAGACT
>JAENXA010000201.1 GCA_016649735.1 Prolixibacteraceae bacterium
AAAATTCTTTATGCCCTGTCTTCAGGAACAAGCCATTCTGCACAATCAGCTTTATCTGCTATGTTTAAAGCTGCAAATGACGGAGATTTTGATTTCGTAAATGATATTCGAGATTACGAAAATAAAGCAAAAATCATGAAAAAATTATTCACTGAAAACGGATTTAAGATAGTTTATCAGATGGATGGAGATACTCCTATTAGCGACGGATTTTATTTTACTGTTTTTTATCCGGGAATGACCGGCGGCGAATTACTTTTTAATCTACTCTGTTACGGAATAAGTGCCATTACCCTAAAAAATACCGGTAGCGAGAGACAGGGACTTCGTATCTGTGTTTCTCATGTTGACTATAATCAGTTTGGAGATCTTGAAAAAAGATTGAAGAGATTCAATGCTGATTTTTAGCTTCCTTCCAGAGTTTATCCATCTCATCAAGAGAAATTTCCTTTATATTTTTCCCATTTTTTATAGTCTTACTCTCAATGTAATTAAATCGTCTTATAAATTTATTATTGGTTCTCTCCAGTGCTGATTCGGGATCAATGCCATATAATCTGGCGGCATTTACCATGGAAAAGAAAAAATCTCCGAATTCATTCTCCATATTCTCTCTGTTGCCTAAATCCATTTCTTCCTGAACTTCATACATTTCTTCTTTCACTTTTTCCCAGACATCTTCTTTTTTCTTCCAGTCAAAACCTACTGCACTTACTTTTTCCTGAATTCTGTCTGCCTTTACCAGTGCCGGAAGTGATTTAGGTACACCTTCAAGGACTGTTCCTTTTTTTCGGCCTTTTTCTTTAAGTTTCAAAACTTCCCAGTTCCTTTCCACATCCGATGCATTTTTTACTTTAACATCTCCGTATATATGAGGATGACGATATATCATCTTTTCACATAGTGAATTTATAATATCAGTTAAGTCGAATTTCTTTTGTTCCTCCCCTATTTTTGCATAAAAAAGAATATGAAGAAGCAAATCTCCTGCTTCTTTTTTGATCTCATTAAAATCCTTATCGAGTATAGCATCTCCAAGTTCATAAGTTTCTTCGATAGTCAGCCGCCTTAAAGATTCGAATGTCTGAGAACCATCCCAAGGACATTTTTCACGAAGTTCATCTACGATCTTTACTATACGTTCAAAAGCCTTAATTTTCTCATTCATTGCGTTATTATTTTTCATCTTTTAGTATTTCCGTAAGTACCCTGCCTTCACAATAAGAAGGAATCTCCATTCCCATAATTTCAAGTATTGTAGGTACTACATCTGTTGCATCTGTTTTTTCCCTGTCACGGTATTTTCTAACCCAGCTACCCAGCCATAACATTGGAATATGTTGATTATCACTATACTGAATCTTTTTAAATTTATATTTTGGCTGCCATCCATATTCCAGCTGAAAAAGTATATCACCCGAACGTCTAAAATTATAAGATCTGGATAAAGTGGTCAGCTGACTTTTTACATAATCTCCATTTTCGAAATCGAAAGTTGGAAGAGCCATTCTTATTCCGGAAAACTGATTGATAAAAGAAGCAACCGATGTCTGGAATGATCGCCAGTCTATCTTTTTCTTACTGACAAGAGAACGGTTCAGATAAATCTGCTGATCGGTATAATAATCAATCCAGTCTCCCTGTCCGTATGTAATATTGAGGTATGATTTTAACAATGCAACCATTTTTTCAGGATAAACATATCCAACCGGAAGATTGAAATTTTCTTTCATATATTCCACTGAATATGAAGAAGAACAGTCTGATGTCAGAATTACAAGTACTTTATTAAGACCAATACTTTTATCTATACCGTTAAGCAGTTCCTGTATATTTTTATCCAGACGAAGATAAGTGTCTTCCATCTCCAGAGAATTTGGACCAAAAGAGGAATTTGCAAAATCCATCGAAGAATAGTTCACAGATAATAAATCAGGATATTCATCTATTCCCAGATGTTCTCCTGAAATCAGAGATAAAGAAAAATCAGTCACCATATCATTACCAAAAGGAACAGCTTTTAATATTCTATAATCCCCCACTTCATTATATATATTTTTTAAGGAATATGGAAAAGTTTTCCATTTCCCATAGAGTCCCTCTTCACCGGGATTTTTATCTTTAAAACTTTCAACATATTGTTTTTTTTCAAAAAGAGGTTCCCATTTACTTTCTATATAAAACTGTGCATATTTTTTTTCATTAAAGTTAAAAGCCCAGGAAGGGAAACTATCTGTAAAATATGAACTTGATATCATTTTACCGGTTTTTTCATCCAGCCAAAATGCTCCATCTGCTATATGACCGGCAGATAATACAGTACTGTAATCATTCAGACCTACCGTATAAACTTTGGATTTCCCATAAGTTTGTATTTTAAATTCATCACCTATTGTATTATTCAATAACTTGGCAGACGACTTTCTACCTTCTTCTGAATCACTCCCCACTGTCATAAAGCTTGTATCCTCCAGAGCATCAATATTTTCATCCTTCAATCTATCATACCATACTCTGTCAATAATACCGTGACGATCAGGATATGTACCTGTAAAAAGAGTTGCTACACCGGTAATACTCTTTTGAGAAGGCAAATCCATTTTTGCATTTACACATTCAGTTCCATTTTTGATAAACCGGTTAAATCCGTCCGTCTGAAATTTACTGCTATATCTTGTAAGATAATCAGGACGCATTTGTTCCACATTAATTATTACCACAAGAGCCGGACGATTTATTATTCTCTCTGACTGATGCTGAGCTTCAGACAATAATGATATACTCATAATAAAAATCATCAGAAACGATATTCTAAAATACTGCATATTTAAATCTGTTTTTTGAAATAACGATTAATTAGAGTCAAAATTAGGAAAAGATATGGAAAGGCCACTTTGTTTTAAACCTTAAATCCGCAAGGAAAAAATTCGTTTTGAAAAGTAGTGATTTTTAAGTTTACTTTGGGAAAAACATTCATTTTTTTATGATTTTTCAGCGTTATGAACAATATCCCTCATCTCTTTGTTATTGGTCATTATTGCCCGGTAAATAAAATTGTCCCCGGTAAATAAATCACCTTGGGCATCTTCCTTTTTTTCTTTAGT
>JAENXA010000075.1 GCA_016649735.1 Prolixibacteraceae bacterium
ATGGGTGAACTCTCAAAGGAAGATGTAGCCCAAAATTATCAAATACTTTCAGGTATAATTGATAAAAATTTAGAAAAGGATACAACGAGTAAAAGATACACTACAGCTAAAGATATAGTTGACGAGCAATTCAGAACAAGTGGTGCTGCAGACTGTGAAGCATTAACTTCTTTATACACTCCTCAGCTTGAAGGAATGACCAATGATATAGATGCACTGAAAAAAATGCTTCGTGTACTTGATAAACAAAATTGTACAGAAGGAGAACTTTTTGAAAAAGCATCTAAAAAACTTTACCAACTTGATCCTTCACCTGAAGCAGCCTTTAATATGGCTCGTCTGTTTGTAAAGAAGAATAATTTTAAGCAGGCTAAGGAATATTACTTAAATGCTATTTCCTCAGAAACAGACAAAGTATTACTTTCAAAATATTACTATGAGCTGGGATTATTTACACTTATAAAAGAAAAAGATTACAGACAATCATGCGACTATGCAAAAAAATCCATTGCGAACAATCCTGATTTCGGAGATGCTTATATTCTTGAAGGAGATATTTATGCACAATACAGTAAGTTTTATGGTAAAAATGACTTTGAACATCAATCTTTATACTGGCTGGCAGTAGACTGTTATACTCAGGCTAAAAGAGTAGATCCTGATGTATTTGCCAAAGCCAATTCAAAAATAAAAATATACAAACAATATTTCCCTGACAAAGAGACATTATTTTTTCAGGGATTTCAGGCAGGACAAAAATACACCATTGGAAGCTGGATAAATAAATCAACCATTACACGTGCTAAATAGTTCAAAAAAATACAATAAAAACATATCTTTTATAAGCATTGCAATTATCCTTACGGGAATTGCAGTGCTTTTCTTTTCATGCAGTAATAATAAAATAGAAGAAATTAAGGAACTTTCAACAAGTAACCGACAAGACGGAATGACAGCAAACAACTTTGAACTGCTTTATTCCGACTCCGGTACTGTAATATTTAAATTAATAACTCCTCGGCTAATTCGTTATGAAGAAACAAAAGAACCTTTTACTGAATTTCCCGATGGAGTAATAATAGAAAAATACGACAAAAATATGGAGATAACTTCAAAAATATCTTCAGACTATGCACAGTATTTTGACAGGAAAAAACAATGGATCGCCAAAAATAATGTAGTAGTTATTAATCAGAATAATGATTCCCTTAAAACAGAAGAACTCATTTGGGAAGAAAAAAGTAAAAAAATACATTCAGACAAATTTGTAACAATAATAAGAGCAGAGCAGATAATAAACGGAATAGGATTTGAATCAGATCAAAGTCTTGCAGACTGGCAAATAAAAGAAGTCACAGGTGATATTTATCTAAACGTAAAACAGTAAAATATGAATACGTTTTTATGGATGTACCTTTTAACAACAATTTTATTTTCCGCATTCTTCTCCGGAATGGAAATAGCTTTTGTATCTTCAGATAAACTACGTCTTGAACTGGATAAAAATCAAAATTCCTTTCATTCACACATACTAAAAATATTCACAAAAAACCCAAACAAGTATATCACCACCATGCTGGTTGGCAACAATATAGCATTGGTAATATATGGAATTATATTTGCCAGACTATTAGAACCTTTTCTTCAGAAGATTACTAATTCTGCCGGAATAATATTACTTCTTCAGGCAATTCTCTCTACAATTGTAATCCTTTTCGCAGGAGAATTTATTCCTAAAAAGATTTTTCGTCTGAACCCGAATCGTTTACTCCGTATATTCGCATTACCACTTATTATCATATATTACCTATTTTACCCCATAACACATTTCTGTCTGTATCTTTCACGAATAATCGTTAACTCATTTTTCAAAGGGAATTTAAACAAAAAAGAAAACATTCTGGTATTTTCAAGAATAGATCTGGATCATCTTGTAAACTTTCCTATCCAGGAAGGCAAGGATGAAAGACCTGTAGAAGAGGACAATGAAATAAAATTATTTCGTAATGCACTGGACTTCTCAAAAATAAGACTGCATGAAATAATGATTCCACGTCCCGAAATGGTAGCACTTGACATTAAAACTACAACGATTGAAGAACTAAGACAAAAATTTATAGAAACCGGCTATTCAAGAATCCTATTCTATCAGGAAAACATTGACAACATAATTGGCTACGTACATCATTCATCAATATTTACACATCCGCAATTCATTCGTCCCAATTTAAAAGACGTTATAACAGTTCCTGAAACAATGCCAGCCAACAAACTCCTTAAAAAATTCATACTTCAGCAACGCAGCATAGCCATAATCGTTGACGAATTCGGAGGAACAGCCGGAATGGTAACCAGTGAAGATATTCTTGAAGAAATTCTTGGAGAGATTGAAGACGAACATGACACAATAGATCTTACAGACAAAAAAATCAGTAATACCGAATATATTCTATCAGCAAGAATTGAACTCGACACATTAAATGAAAAATATAATCTTGGATTTCCACACAGTAAAGATTACGAAACATTAGCCGGATATATCCTGTTTTACTATGAAAATATTCCAAAAATCAATACAATAATAAAAATTGACAGATTTAGAATTAAAATTTTAAAGGCTTCACACACACGTATAGAACTAATAAACCTAAAGATCATAGACTAATATAAATATCAGATTTGTAATTTATTACAAAAGATTATAAATTAAAATCAATTATAAGATCTAAGTCTTTTCATCATAATTTAACAAAAACATAAATATTGTAGAAACAAAAATTACGCACACACAAGGAAAATCAATACTAAAATTGTTATCTTCGTAGCGTATAATAAATAAAGACAAATAATAAAAAACAATCAATATAAATTAATTAAATGGCTACTCTTCAAAACATACGAAACCGGGCAGGAGTTCTTGTTGCAATTATCATCGGATTAGCATTACTTGCTTTTATATTAGGTGATTTACTTCGTGCCGGAAGCTCTATTCTGCAATCTTCAAAAATGGATGTAGGAGATATCGATGGAAATTCTATTAATTACAATGAATTTCAACAAAAAGTCGAACAAACCGCTGACGTTTATAAAATGAACAGTGGAAATACTCAGATAAATGATCAGACATGGTCAAAAATACGTGAACAAGTTTGGCAGGCAACAATCAGGGAAAACATTATGACTCCTATTTACGAAAAAGAAGGAATAGCTGTATCCCCCGAGGAATTATTTGACATGGTTCAGGGAAATAACATTCATCCTATTGTTCATCAGCTTTTCACGAATCCACAGACAGGACAATTTAACAAATCAGCAGTATTAAACTTTCTTAAAGCTATAGATTCCAATGCAGCCTCAAGCGAACAAAAAACATACTGGTTGTATCTGGAAGATCAGATCACAAAAGATCGCTTGTTCTCTAAATATATAGATCTTATAAGTAAAGGATTATTTATCACAAAAGAACAGGCAAAATATTCACTAAAGAATAACAGCAAATCAATAAATATTCAATACATAAAACAAGAATACAACACTATTCCAGACAGTGCTGTAAACATTAGTGAATCAGAAATCAATAAATACTACAAACAACATCAATCAGAATATAAAGAAGTTGCACTTAGAGAAATTCAATATGTAGTATTTCCTGTAAAAGCATCTCAGGAAGACGATAATGAAACAAAAAAGTGGATAGATGAAATCAAAAGTGATTTCATCTCATGCAAAAGCAATAAAGAATTTGTTAACATTAATTCAGACGTTAATTTTGATGACACCTATAAGAAAAAAGACGAAATAAGCTCAGAACTTGCAGACTTTGCCTTTAACGGAAAAGTAGGAGACGTTTACGGACCATATAAAAAAGACGGAAAATATCAGCTGGTAAAAATTGATGATATTGCAAATCTTCCCGATTCAGTTATGGCACGTCATATCCTCATTAATCCCCAAAAAGAAGGAAGTCTGAAAAGAGCCACTGAAATTGCGGACAGTCTGAAAAATAGAATCGAAAAAGGAGACAGTTTTGATGCACTTGCAAAAAAATATTCCGAAGACAAAGGATCAGTAGCAAGAGGAGGAAACCTTGGATGGTTCAAAAAAAATCAGATGGTAAAAGAATTTGAAAATGTATGTTTCACAGGAAAAGTAGGAAAGATATATATAGTTAATTCTAAATACGGAGTTCATATTATAGAATTAATGAAAAAAGGCAAAGAAGAAAAACAGGTTAAACTTGCAAAACTTATTCGTAACATAGAGCCAAGTAATAAAACATACCAGGCCGTTTATGCAAATGCAAGTAAATTTGCAAGTAAAACTGAGACAGAAGTTCAGTTTCTGGAAAATGTTAAAAAAGACAACCTTAACAAGAAGATAGCACGTGTTAAAGAAAATGATGAACAGATAATAGGACTAGACCAATCCCGTGCCCTTATTCGTGCAGCATATACAGCCAAACCAAAAACAGTTATTAAAAGCAAAGAAGGATCTACGATCTTTGAATTCGGTGACAATTTTGTAATAGGAATTTTATCCGAAGCCCGAGAAGACGGAATAGCATCACTGGAATCAGTTAGTCCACGTATTGTTATGGAATTAAAAAAAGATAAAAAGGCTGAAATTATAGCTGCCAAAATGAAAAAAGCCACTATCGGTAACGATCTTGAAGCAACGGCAAAAAAATTAAATACAGAAGTAAAGGATGCCAACAACATAACCTTTAATTCTTACACTGCCTCATACGGAATGGAACCAGCAGTAACAGGAACCGTTGTAAACCTTGAGAGTAATAAGATCTCGGCTCCTATTAAAGGTAATACAGGAATATATATTGCAAAAGTAATTTCTGAAAAGGAAAATGCCAATATTGGTACAGAAGAAATGGAAGCAGCAAAACTTAGGCAGTCTCTTGTATACCGTACTAATTATTTTGCCTATGAAACATTGAAAAGCAATGCAGAAATAGAAGACATGAGATCAAAATTCTATTAGAATAATGTAAAACAATATTTATCCCGTACTAAGGGCATAAAAAAACAGATCTAAATTAGATCTGTTTTTTTATGTTAACCATATAGAAAAAAAATAAAATTGTATTGAATAAAATTGTGTTTCTCAAAAAAAAGAATACTTTTGCAGTCCCGATTATTGTCCGTACTTACAGTTACCTGAACCTAAAAAAACGGATAGTTGTTATTAATACCTGTTTTAACAGCTTGAATTTTAGATGGCAAGGTAGTAATGTAAGAATGAATTTTTTAGTAGTAAATTAAAATTTAAGTAAGTGGATACTTTATCTTACAAAACCGTTTCAGCCAATTCGGCTACGGTTAATAAAGAATGGGTTGTTGTAGACGCAACTGATATGTGTCTGGGACGTTTAGCCTCAGCTGTAGCAAAGATGTTACGTGGAAAACTCAAACCCAATTTTACTCCTCATGTAGATTGTGGGGATAATGTGATTGTGATTAATGCTGAAAAAGTAAAATTATCAGGAGATAAATTACGTAAAAAAGTTTATGTAAGATATACCGGTTATCCTGGTGGTCAGCGTTTTCAGACCCCAAGTGATGTTCTCGCTAAATATCCGGAGAGATTGGTTGAAAGAGCTGTTAAAGGGATGTTACCTAAAAGCCGTCTTGGAAACAAACTTTTCACCAATATGAAAGTATATGTAGGTCCGGAACATCATCAGGAGGCTCAGAATCCTAAAGTAATTGATTTTAATAAAATTAAACTATAACAATGGAAGCAGTTAATGCCTTAGGCCGTAGAAAAACAGCCGTTGCCCGTATAATTTTAAAGGAAGGAAAGGGCAACATTATTATTAACAAAAGGGACTATAAGGAATATTTTCCAATGGGAACACTTCAGTATATTGTGATGCAGCCATTGACTTTACTTAATGTTGCTGATCAATATGATATACAGGTAAATCTTGATGGTGGTGGAATTAACGGACAGGCTGAAGCAGTTCGTCTTGCTATTTCAAGAGCATTGGTTAAAATTAATGCCGATTCAAAACCAGAATTAAAACATGCTGGTTTTATGACGCGTGATCCCCGTACGGTTGAGCGTAAAAAACCAGGACAACCAAAAGCCCGTAAGAAATTTCAGTTTTCTAAACGTTAATATTGTATTACAAATTATTAAAATAATCTGTGGATCTGAAACCACTGAGATTTTCAATATATAGGGACTACTCAGGGGTTGCTTTTCAACGATTAAAAAAGTTAAAAGATGCCAAGAACAAATTTTCAGGAATTACTTGATGCAGGTGTACACTTTGGTCACCTTAAGAGAAAATGGAATCCGGCCATGGCTCCTTATATTTTTATGGAGAAAAACGGAATTCATATTATTGATTTACAAAAAACAGTAGTAAAATTAGAAGAGGCCGCTTCAGCTTTAAAGCAGATAGCAAAATCAGGACGTCGTATTCTTTTTGTTGCTACTAAAAAGCAGGCTAAGGAAATAGTAGCTGAAGAAGTAGACAAAGTTGGTATGCCATATATAGTAGAACGCTGGCCCGGAGGAATGTTGACCAATTTCCCTACTATTCGTAAGTCAGTGAAAAAAATGAACTCTGTTGATAAACTAATGAAAGGTAGTAACTGGGAAAGTTTGTCAAAAAGAGAGAAATTACAGATTACCCGTAAACGTGAAAAACAGGAAAAAGTATTAGGAAGTATCGCTGATCTATCACGTCTTCCGGCTGCTTTGTTTGTCATTGATGTATTAAAAGAAAAAATTGCTGTTCATGAAGCTCAGCGTTTAGGTATTCCTGTTTTCGCAATGGTTGATACAAATTCAAATCCTGAAGGAATTGATTTTGTAATTCCTTCAAATGATGATGCTTCACAATCTATTCGTTTGATTGTTCGTCTTGTTTGTGATGCTATTAGTGAAGGATTGACAGAGCGTAAATCTGAGAAAGAAAAAGAAGATACTGAAGCTACTGAAAGAAAAGAAAGAAAGAGAAAGGCTTCCGCTAAAAAGGCTGATGATAAAAAAGAAGAAAAATCAGAGGAAATAGAAAAGAACGAGGACGATAAGTAAAATAAATACTCATTCTGTAAAAGAAGGAAAGAAATGAAAATTAGTGCTAAAGACGTAATGAAGTTGCGTAAGGCAACAAATGCCGGAATGATGGACTGTAAGCATGCTCTGGCAGAGTCGGAGGGCGATTTCGATCGTGCTATTGATATTATTCGTGAAAAGGGGAAATTAGTTGCTCAAAAGCGTTCAGGACGGGATGCCGGAGAGGGAGATGTTTTAGCCGGAATTAGTGAAGATAAAAAATTCGGTACAATTGTTGTTTTGAATTGTGAAACTGATTTTGTTGCTAAAAATCAGGGATTCATTGATCTGACCAAGAGTTTTCTTGATGTAGCGGTAAAAAAACAACCATCCGATCTTGATAACCTTAAATC
>JAENXA010000126.1 GCA_016649735.1 Prolixibacteraceae bacterium
CTGATTACATTTGTAAAACATGATTCTCTTTCACTGGTAAGGAAAATTGGTATGCTAACAGATAGTATGATTGATGCCGGATGGACAGAACAAAAAGCTTTAAGAAAAGGAAGAATTATTCGTGATACACTTCATGTAAGTGTTATTGATTCTATATTTGGAAAAGATTATCCTATTGATAATTTAAAATATATTCCGGTTAAAGATACTGTTGCAGTATTTCAGCTTGGAGCTACTCGTATAAAAACAGGATCAGGTATTGTTGTTCCTGTATTTGAAGCAAAAGCTCATAATAATATAGTTTTGAAAGGTCTGAACGGACAGATGATTATTAATCTTAATGAGGAAAGTCGTATCAACAATAAATACCCTGGATTAAAAGTAGGCTCTCTTGAAGAGGTTAACAATAATGCAGGAAACTGGGAATAAAAAAGACTATGCATACATTATCACTTGTCGATAAAACTTTCGATATCAATTCTACAAGTGAATACTATATATCCATTCGTATCAGTACGAATGGATTTTCTTTTGTTGTAGGGGATCCTTTACAAAAAAAAGTAATAGTGCTCTATCATCAGGAATTATTTATTAATAATTCTGAAATTTTTCTTGATAAACTAAAATCGATATATTCGGAGATGGAAATTATAAGACTGCCTTATAAAAAGACACGTATATTTTATTCTGTACCTGAAAAAACCGTTTTAATTCCAAAAGAATTTTATTCTGAAGAAAAGGCTGATGAAATATATAATTTTCAGTTTGGCAAAAACTTCAATGAAAAAATAATTCACTCAGAATCAACTTTTTTTGATAATTTTATTGTATTTCCAATACCTGAGCCGATATTTCTTTTCTTAAAAGATAAATATCCTGACACGTCAATTACAAATGATTTAATTCTTACAAAAATTCCACAAGATACAGAAGAACCAATATTTAATGTTTCTATATCCAGACAATCAATAGAAATATTATCAGTGGAAAAAGGTCAGATTAAATATTACAACACTTTCCCATATAAAAATAATAATGATATTTTGTATTATGTATTAGGTGCTGTAAGAACTTTGAATAAACGACCGGAAATTGTATTTACTGACGGGTACATCAACAAAGATTCTGATATTTTTAAACGTTTATCTTCTTATTTTAAATATATACGTGTCTTAGATAAAGAGATGACAGGACAATACAGTAATCTTTCCATAGATAATAAAGATGCTCGTTTCAACAAATTATATAATAGTTTTTCATGCGAATAATAAGTGGTATATACGGAGGTAGAAGAATTGATACCGGTAAAAAATTCAAAGCAAGGCCAACTACTGATATGGCAAAAGAAAGTCTATTTAACATATTGCAGAATCGTATTGATTTTGGCGATATAAAAGTACTGGATCTTTTTTCCGGAACAGGAAGTATTTCATTTGAATTTGCTTCACGCGGATGCACAGATATTACTTCTGTAGAATCAAATTATCAGCATTATCTTATCATCAGAGAAACTATAAAAAAATTTGGTGATAATCATATAAAAAGCTTAAAAGGCGATGCATTTTCTTTCATAAGAAAAACATCCGATCATTTTGACCTGATTTTTGCAGATCCTCCGTATGATCTTCCGGACTTTGATAAAATACCGGGGCTTATTTTAGGATGCAGATTACTTAACGAAAAAGGATTACTAATAATAGAACATCCGGATAAATATAATTTTTCGGATTTTCCTGAATTTACAGAAGAAAGAAACTATGGAAAAGTTCATTTCTCCTTTTTCGAAAATAAAGCCACGAAACAAAATAAATAAAAGAATTAAAACCCAGCTACTTTTATTATTAGTTAATTAAAATACTTTTTCCTCATTCCCAAAATTTCAATTAACTTGCGAAATCTTTTTAAAGATAGGTTAATTTATCTTTAAAAAGATTCATTTTCATTAAAAAAAGTTGTACAAGTAATTTTTCTAACTGATTTTTAGAATTTTCATTATTTATCACCATTTATAATACCGACGATGTACGATTTAAAATTAATAAAAGGAGTATACGATACCATAGAGCAACGTATTGCTTCTACCAGAAAGAAACTAAAAAGACCTTTATCTTTAGCCGAAAAAATAATCTATTCTCATCTTTATGACAAGAATAATATCACAAATAATAAAAGAGGAGAAGATTATATAAATTTTGCACCTGACCGTGTTGCCATGCAGGATGCCACAGCACAAATGGCTCTTTTGCAATTCATGAATGCCGGAAAATCAAAAACAGCAGTTCCTTCAACGGTTCACTGCGATCATTTGATACAAGCATACAAAGAAGGAAAAGCAGATCTATCTGTCGCTCTATCTAAAAACAAAGAAGTCTATGACTTTTTAAAATCAGTTACAAACAAATACGGTATTGGATTCTGGAAACCAGGTGCAGGAATTATCCATCAGATTCTGATTGAAAACTATGCTTTTCCAGGTGGAATGATGATTGGTACAGATTCTCACACGGTAAATGCCGGAGGTCTTGGAATGATGGCTGTAGGTGTTGGTGGCGCAGATGCCGTAGATGTAATGGCAGGATTTCCATGGGAACTGAAATCTCCCAAATTAATGGGTATAAAACTCACCGGAAAATTAAACGGTTGGACTGCTCCAAAAGATATTATCCTTAAAATAGCCGGAATTGTATCGGCAAAAGGCGGAACAGGATATATTCTTGAATATTTTGGAGAAGGAGCAAAATCACTCTCAGCTACAGGAAAAGGAACCATTTGTAATATGGGAGCCGAAATCGGAGCCACAACTTCAATGTTTGGTTATGACGATTCAATGGATAGATTTTTAAGGGCAACAGATCGTGCTGAAGTAGCTGATCTTGCAAACAGCATCAAAGATAATCTTACAGGTGATCCTGAATTTTATGACTCTGCTGAAAAATATTTCGACAAATATATTGAAATAGATTTAAACACACTGGAACCATCATTAAACGGACCTTTTACTCCTGACCGTTGCACTCCGATTTCTGAAATGGTAAATGAAGCACCTAAAAACGGATGGCCGGTAAAAATAGAATACGGATTAATTGGTTCATGTACAAATTCATCATACGAGGATATTACAAGAGCCTCTTCTGTTATTAAGCAGGCTATTGATAAAAATATTGAAATAAAATCAAATCTTACAGTAACTCCCGGGTCTGAACGTGTAAAAGAGACATTGCAGAGAGACGGATATCTTGATCCTTTTGAAAAAATCGGAGCACAGATTTTTGCCAATGCATGTGGCCCATGTATAGGTCAGTGGAATCGTCCAGGATCTGAGAAAAAAGAAAAAAACACAATTGTACACTCTTTCAACCGTAATTTTGCAAAACGTGCAGACGGTAATCCTAATACATGTGCCTTTGTAGCTTCACCTGAAATGGTAACAGCGCTGGTAATAGCCGGGAACCTTACATTTAACCCGTTAAAGGATAAACTCATAAACAGAGACGGAAAGGAAGTAATGCTGGATCCTCCAAAAGGAATAGAATTACCGGTTAAAGGATTCTTAAACAACAACCCTGGATTTCAGGCTCCTTCAAAAGAAGACTCTGATATAAAAATAATTGTTAATCCTAAATCAGACAGACTTCAATTACTTGCTCCATTTGCCGCATGGAACGGAAAAAATCTTACAAATCTTAAACTTCTGATTAAGGCAAAAGGGAAATGTACTACTGATCATATTTCAATGGCAGGCCCATGGCTGCAATATCGTGGTCATCTGGATAATATATCCAATAATTTACTTATGGGTGCGGTTAATGCCTTTAATGATAAAACAAATTCTGTAAAGAATTTAATAAACGGAGAATTCGGAGAAGTATCAAAGACTCAGAGAATTTATAAAAAAGAAGGAATTTCCACTATAATAGTTGGAGATGAAAACTACGGAGAAGGCTCATCTCGTGAACATGCCGCAATGGAACCAAGATTTCTTGGGGTCAAAGCTGTTCTGGCTAAATCTTTCGCCCGTATTCATGAAACAAATTTGAAAAAACAGGGAATGCTCGCATTAACATTTGCCCAAAACAGTGATTACGATAAAATTATGGAAGACGATACATTAAACTTCACTGATCTGGATAAATTTGCACCTGAAAAACCCTTGCATATAGAACTTGTTCACTCAAACAGTAGCAAAGATACCATTGAAGTTAAGCATACATATAACAATCAGCAAATTGAATGGTTTAAAGCCGGTTCAGCATTGAATGTTATCAAAAAACATAAGTAAAATACAGCCATGAATAAAATAAAAGTTGCAAATCCCATAGTTGAGATGGACGGAGACGAGATGACTCGTGTAATGTGGAAAATGATTAAAGACAAATTAATTTTTCCATACATGGAACTCCCTGTTAAATATTACGACTTAAGTATAACTCACAGAGATGAAACGGAAGATAACGTTACTGTTGAATCTGCAGAAGCTATAAAAAAATATGGAGTAGGCATTAAATGTGCCACCATCACACCTGATGAAGCTCGTGTAAAGGAATTTAATTTGAAAAAAATGTGGAAATCTCCTAACGGAACTATCAGAAATATTCTGGGTGGTACTGTATTCAGAGAGCCTATTATTATCAGCAATATTCCAAGACTTGTTCCAGGATGGAAAAAACCTATATGTATAGGACGTCATGCATATGGAGACCAGTATAAAGCAACCGATTTTACTACAAAAGGTAAAGGGAAACTAACTATTACTTATACTCCTGATGACGGTAGCAAACCGGAGACTCATGAAGTTTTCCATTATGATAGCGACGGAGTAGCTATGGCTATGTATAACGTTGATGAATCAATATACGGATTTGCAAGAGCATGTATGAATCAGGCATTAACTAAAAAATGGCCTTTATACCTGTCCACAAAAAATACAATTCTAAAAAAATACGACGGTCGTTTTAAAGACATATTCCAGGAAGTATTTAATAATGAATTCAAG
>JAENXA010000244.1 GCA_016649735.1 Prolixibacteraceae bacterium
CTGTTATACAGTTTATATCTGCTGAAAGGTAAGGAATGCATCGTTGTAGCGGAACTTGCCGACTGCAGATATCTGAAGATCACTACTGCGGTAAGCACTGGCATCATTAAATGAGCGGCCATGTAAAAGGGCTGCATATTTGTCAGAGACATATTTATATAGTTTGCTACGATGTCTATTTTTGAATAGGATATAATAATGGGAAATATTCCGGATAGAAAATATATTAAAAAGGATATGACAGGTATTGCCCAAAAGCGCCTGAGGTTTTCTCTGATTAAAGGTAGAGAAATGCTAAAGTATGATTTCTGTGAGTTCATTGTTTTCTCCTCCTAATTCGTAAATAAATATTTCTTCTAATGAAAGTGGAAGAATGTCAAAAATGGCTGGTTTACTTTCATTGATAATTTCTTCTACCACTTCTTTTCGATTTCTGACTATAAGCAGATCAACGGTACCTCTTGTTTCTTTATGTAATACGTTCAGGCCTGCATAAGGATTATCTGGATGCACTTTGTAAGCCACCTGAATTTTATGCACGTCTGCCTTAAGTTCGTCAAGATCTCGTTCAAGTAGCATTGCACCTTTTGATATGATTCCGATGGAATCACAAATTCCTTCAAGTTCCCTTAAGTTATGGGAAGATACCAACACAGTCATTTCTCTTTCCGCTACGTCTTCAACGATATATTTCCATACCAGTTTTCTTATAATAGGGTCAAGTCCGTCAATAGGTTCGTCTAAGATAAGATATTCAGGTTTTGAAGACATTGTTAAAATGAAGGCCGCCTGCTTCTGCATACCTTTTGAAAACTTGGAAAGTTTTCTTACAGGATCTAAAGAAAACTGCTTTATCATAAAATCAAAGCGAACCTGGTCCCAGCCGGGATAGATGGATTTATAGAATCTGGACATTTCCTTCAGGTTATAAGTAGAGAAGAAATATAAATCATCAGGAATGAATCCCATTTTTTCTTTCAGTTTAATATTTTCATAAACCGGCTCATCATCAATCAGTATTTGACCGTAGTCTGGTTTAAGAATGCCGGTTAAGTGTTTTATAATAGTAGTTTTCCCAGCACCGTTTACACCGACTAAACCATAAATTGAACCTTTTTTTACATTTAAATCCAAGTCAGTAAGAGCCTTGAATTCGTCAAAGGACTTGTCGACTCCTGTAATTCTAATCATTTCCATCCACCTCTTTCCAGCATTAAATCCTCAAGTATTTTCTGTGCATCGGAAAAAGATACACCAAGATATAGAAGCTCCTTTATCTCAGATCGTATTTTCTCCTTTATAGTCAATACCATTGCTTCATCAATTTTATTTTCTGCCGGCCGTAAGGCGAAGGTGCCAAGTCCGGTAACCGTATAGATATATCCTTGAAACTCCAAGGATCTGTAAGCCTTTTGAATGGTATTGGGGTTTACAGTAAGCTGTTTGGATAAATCTCTGACCGAGGGCAGCTTATCCTCAGGGTTGATGACCCCTGTAATAATAAGTTCTTTTAGATTATCCACCACTTGCTCATAGATGGATTTTCTGTTTTTCAAATCTAATTGAAACATTTATTCATCCCCTTTCTTTTAATAATAAACAGAGTGTACCACGAGAAATAGTACACTGTCAACACCTTGTTTACATTTGCTTTATTAATGATATAATAGGAATAACAAAAAATGAAAGGATAAGAAATATGGAAGATAACAATAAGGGAACTATTGAGGAAAATAAAAAAGAAAAGATAGAAATAAGCGGGCCAAATCAAGAGGGAGTCAGAACATATTCAGTGAATGAAAAACATAAAGCAACGAAGGCACCTTATAAGGGAGTCATTATATTTGGAATTATTGTACTGGCTATTGTAGTACTGGCGGTTTCCTGCAACAATATGGCAGGGAATTTAGGGTTTACCAGTACAAAAACCGGTAACAATCAGGTTGACCTGCCGGAAGCACCCTACATCGGAACCATTTACGTGGAAGGAACAATAGGACCTGGTGCTTCAGATTATTTTGGCATACCGACAGGTTATCAGCATGAATGGACTCTTAATGAAATTGATAAATTGATTTCTGACAAAAATAATAAAGGTTTGATTTTATATGTAAACTCACCAGGTGGCGGTGTTTATGAAAGTGATGAATTATACCTAAAGGTGAAGGAATACCAGCAAACTACTGAAAG
>JAENXA010000134.1 GCA_016649735.1 Prolixibacteraceae bacterium
ACATTATATTGACAGCTGATTTTATAATATCAACATTGCATCTCCGTATGTCCCGAATTTATAACCATCTTTAATTGCCTTTTTATACATTTCCATAATAAAATCATATCCGCCAAAGGCAGCTGCCATCATCATCATTGTGGATAAAGGAAGATGAAAATTTGTAATCATCCGGTTGGCTACAACGAAATCATATGGAGGAAAAATAAATTTATTAGTCCATCCTTCAAAAGGATTAAGTAATCCATGTGTGGATACAGAACTTTCCATTGTACGCATAACTGTTGTTCCTACAGCACAAATATTCTTTTTGGCAAGTTTAGCTTTATTAACTGTATCGCATGCTTCCTGTGATATACATATTTGTTCAGAATCCATTTTATGCTTTGTGAGATCTTCGACATCAACACTACGGAAATTTCCAAGTCCCATGTGTAATGTAATATATCCGAAATCTACCCCCTTAATCTCAAATCTTTTCATCAGCTCACGACTAAAATGAAGTCCTGCTGTCGGAGCAGCAACTGCACCCTCGTGTTTAGCATATATTGTCTGATAACGTTCTTTGTCTTCCGGCACTAACTCCCGATGAATAAAATCTGGAAGAGGCGTTTTCCCTAATTTATAAAGTGTACTTTTAAATTCATCATAAGGACCGTCAAATAAAAACCGAATGGTACGTCCCCTGGATGTTGTATTATCAATTACTTCGGCTACTAAAAGATCATCATCTCCAAAATAAAGTTTGTTTCCAATCCTTATTTTTCTTGCAGGATTGACAAGTACATCCCAAAGACGCTGTTCACGATTTAATTCACGAAGCAAAAAGACTTCAATTTCAGCACCGGTTTTTTCCTTGTTTCCGTATAAACGTGCAGGAAAAACTTTGGTGTCATTGAACATCATAACATCCTTTTCATCAAAATATTCTAGTACGTCTTTAAATACTTTGTCTTCTACTTTCTGAGTCTTGCGATCCAATACCATTAAACGGCATTCATCTCTGTTTTCTGAGGGATACAAGGCAATCTGTTCCTCCGGTAAGTTATATCTGAATTTCGATAACTTCATGTATGTATTTTTGTTAAAAATTGATTATCAACTATTATTAATGATAAAAATTCAAAATGTTTAATATACAATTAAAAATTAATTAGTCACAAAATAATTTGTTTTTTCTTTAAATTCTTCAATAGTCATTGCATCTTCTACTTTAAACTCGCCTATTCTGGTTCGTCTTAAAGCTGTAAGATATGCTCCGCTGTCTAACGATTCTCCGAGATCTCTGGCAAGTGAACGTATATAAGTTCCTTTTCCACAAACAACACGAAGAATTAACTCTGTCGGAGAAAATTTCTTTATTTCAAGTTCTCTTATAACTACAGGACGGGCATCCAACTTGATATTTTCTCCTTTACGGGCATACTGATATGCCCTTTTTCCGTTAATCTGAATGGCAGAGAATAAAGGTGGCACCTGAAGAATCTCACCTGTAAATTTTTTCAGTACCTCTTCTATTTTTTCACGATCAATATGACTTGTCGGATATATAGCATCCTCTTCGGTTTCCATATCAAAAGATGGTGTCGTCGCTCCTAATTTTATGGTAGCAATATATTCCTTTTCCCCCGCCTGAAAGCTTTCGATCTTTTTTGTAAATTTTCCGGTACAGACAATCATAAGCCCTGTTGCCCTTGGATCCAGAGTGCCGGCATGACCTACTTTTAATTTCCTGATTGATAGTATGTGACAAAGCAGATTTCTGACTTTTATAACAAGATCAAATGATGTCCAGTCAATCTCTTTATCAAACAGCAAAACTTCACCCTGCTGGAAATCATACGTTTTAGTAGGGATATTTTCCATCACTTTTTTAAAATTATTATTTCTATATTACAAAAATTGCAAGCAATCCAACTATCAAACAATATCCGGCAAAATATATCAGCTTCCCCTTCTTCACTATATTAATCATAACTTTGCAAGCAAACAATCCTGAAAGAAAAGCAGCTATAAAGCCCACTGCCAGTGGCATAATACCTATAGACTGTCCAATAGCAGAATTTCCGCTTCCTTCTATAAATTCAATAATATTTGCTCCAACAATTGGAACAAGAGCCATCAAAAAAGAAAAACGAGCCATTTCTTCTCTTTTTTTTCCCAACAGAAGCCCGGTTGCTATTGTTGAACCACTTCTCGATATTCCGGGAAGAACAGCTACTGCCTGTGCTATACCTATTATAAAAGAATCCTTCCAACCTAATGGCTTATCCTTTGGTTTAACAAAGGATGATAAAGTTAGCAGTACGGCAGTAACAATTAGCATAATGCCTACAAACATCAAATCTCCTGTAAATAAGGATTCTACTTCATCTTTAAAAAGTAGTCCTACTATTATTACAGGTATTCCAGAGACTATAAGCAGACAGACATAACGCATTTTCTCATTCCAGCGAAAAGAGAAAAAAGCTGCCAGCAGAGAAACAATATCCTTCCAAAAAACCACCACAGTGCTAAGTACTGTAGCAAGATGAACGGTAATTACAAATGCTAAATTACTATCACCCTTTACACCAAGTAATGCATGACCAATTTCAAGATGGCCACTTGAACTGACAGGTAAAAATTCAGTTAATCCCTGAACTATTCCTAAAATAAGTGATTGTAAAAAATCCATATTAAGAATCAATCATTTTCCTTAGTCTGTTCTGAATTTCCGGTCTTTTTCATGATGGCATAAATTTCAAACAAAAAGCCACATAAAACAACAACAGGGGCAAGTGTAACTCTCCTGAAATTAAACATAGCATAATTAAATACGGTAGGATCGTCGCTTTTCCCTCCTACCATAAGAATAAATCCAAAAACAATAATAACAAAACCAATGAGTAGTAATTGCAGATTTTTTTTCCCGAGTGCAAATTTATTCTCCTGAGGTTCCTTTGTCTCCTGTACCATATTCTTATTTTTAATTTAAAACGCAAGTTTAGTCATAATTTACGGATTTATAATAGTAAAAAAACAAAACACCTGCAACATACAACTGATTTTTTGTTTTTGTGCAAAACACAATAAGAAAAACATTAATTACACAAAGAAATTACGATGTTAAGACGCAGTGCATTTTGTCTCTAAAGGCATTGATTAATTTAAAAGCAGACATCAATAAGCAGTCCTTCTTCCTTACAACTTTGTGATCTTATAATTTTCAAACTTTTTTACTTACTTTGCTGATAAATTTATTAAAAGATGAATCCACCAAAAATTACTCTATATACCGACGGAGCATCCAGCGGAAATCCGGGTCCTGGCGGTTACGGAGCAGTATTGATTTCCGGGAAACACAGGAAAGAACTTTCTGAAGGATTTAAAACTACTACCAACAACAGAATGGAATTATTGGGAGTAATTTCAGGACTGGAAGCTATAAAAATTGAAAACTGCGATGTTACTGTATATTCCGACTCAAAATATGTGGTTGATTCAGTAAAGAAAGGATGGTTGTGGGGATGGGTAAAAAAAGGATTTAAAGGGAAAAAAAATGTCGACCTCTGGAAGCGTTTTCTAATAGTCTATAAAAAACAAAATGTTAATTTTGTATGGGTAAAAGGACATAACAATGTCCCTGAAAATGAACGTTGTGACCAGCTGGCAGTTGAGGCTTCACATTCACCTAACCGCAAAACAGATATCGGTTTTCCAGGATAAAAAACTTTAGACGTAAGAAATATAAAAACCTGCAAAGGCTATTTATCAAAATGGCAATAAGCAAACAGAATTTTTTTAACTTCGCATTTTTATAAAAAAAATATGAGAATCATTTATGAATTAGGTCTGCATATATATGCTTTAATTGCATTTGTTATTTCCCCGTTTAACAGGAAATCACATCAGTGGTGCAGCGGACGAAAAAAAACGTTCAGATATCTTAATTCCCGAATAAAAGATGAGGATAGCATTTTGTGGATGCATTGTGCTTCTCTTGGCGAATTTGAGCAGGGCCGGCCACTTATTGAATCAATAAAAAAGAAATATCCGGAATATAAAATAATACTGACATTTTTCTCTCCTTCAGGTTATGAGATCAGGAAAGACTATGCTATGGCAGACTATATATGCTACCTACCTTTAGACACAAGAAGAAATGCAAGAAAATTTATTAGTATGGTTCATCCAAAGAAAGTTTTCTTTATTAAATATGAATTCTGGATGAATTATATCAGAGAATTGTCTTTACATAAAATCCCTCTTTATCTGGTTTCTTCAATATTTAATTCAGAACAGCTTTTCTTTAAAAAAAGCATTGGAGCTTCATGGTATCGCAAAATTTTATTCCGTGTATCTTATTTCTTTGTACAAAATCAACAGTCTTCTGATTTACTTTCAGAAATTGGAATTAAAAATACAATGATTATAGGAGATACCCGTTTTGACCGTGTAGCAGAAATTGCTGCTCAGAATAAGGATCTTCCTTTAATCGAGCAATTTAAAGGAACTTCTAAATTAATCATTGCGGGCAGTTCATGGCCGCCTGATGAAAAACTATTGACAGAATATTTTAATAAGAATAAAAAAACGAAAGTCATTTTTGCACCTCATGAAATAAAGGAAACTAACATAAAAAGACTTATTAGTTTATTCCATGAGCCTGTATTAATATATTCCAAAGCCAATAATGATACAGATGTAAATAAATATCGTATTATGATTATAGATTGTGTTGG
>JAENXA010000056.1 GCA_016649735.1 Prolixibacteraceae bacterium
ACAGAGCGTGGACAACCAAAATTTAAACGCATATACCCTGAACCCTGTTTCCCAAAATCAATTCCCGGATTAAGTCCAACGCCTGAATTTATTATTCTTTGTTTTATTTCTTCATCATCTAATTCAAAAGCAGAAAAATCAAGCCAGGCTAAAAATGTTGCTTCAGGTTTCATCATAATCACCTTCGGTAAATTTTCTTTTAAATATCTATCAATAAAAGAAATATTATTTTGCAAATAATCAAGCAACTGCTCCAACCAGTCTTCCCCGTTTCTATATGCAGATTCAAGAGCAACATTCCCCATAATGTTACCAAGACTCAGCCCTTCCCTGTTTAATGTATTCTTATATATACCAAGAAGCCTTACGTCAGGAATAATTACATATGCAGTAGAAAGTCCGGCAACATTAAAAGTTTTACTGGAAGCCATAAAAACAACACAATGATCTGCAATTTCTTTTGATAAAGAAGCCAAAGGTGTATGTTTATTACCTTTATAGATAATGTCAGAATGAATTTCATCTGATACCATCATAATCTTATTTTCCATACAAATATTTGCCAGATCTGTAAGTTCCTGTCTTTTCCAAACCATTCCTCCCGGATTATGAGGATTACAAAGAATAAGCATCTTTGTAGAAGGAGTAATCTTTTTTTTAAGATCTTCAAGATCGAATGTGTATCTTCCTTCTATCTTTTTTAAAGGATTCTCCACAACTTTCCGTCCGGTGTTTAAAATAACATTGAAAAAAGGCGGATATACAGGTGGCTGCAGTATAACTTCGTCTCCCTGAGATGAAAATGACTCCACAGCAAGAGCAAGTCCGGTTACAACTCCCGGTGCAAAAGAAAGCCAGTCTTTCTGAATTTTCCACTGATGACGTTTCATCTGCCATTCAACTATAGAATTATTATAGGAGGAAGTACGGAAAGAATAGCCAAGAATTTCGTGTTCAAGACGTTCTTTAAGGGCATTTATTACAAAATCAGGAGTTTTAAAATCCATATCTGCTACCCATAACGGCAAAACATCAGATTTACCAAACACTTTTTTTCGAACATCATACTTTATACATCCGGTTCCTTCACGATTTATAATCTCATCAAAATTGTATATCATTTCTGTGTAATTTTTCTTAGGTAATTTCTACCATTTTGTTTTTCGACTTTTAAAACAAAAGGAAAACGATTAAGATCCAAACAAAGATTAAAGTCTTCCTTAGGAGCCCACTTCTGTTTTGAAGGAGCAAAAAATCTGGCACCTGAACCTCTTTTTAGTTTATCTTTTATATTCTCAAAATTAGCAACCCTCCCCTCCAGACTATCCCTTATGTATTCTGCAAAAAAGGTATCTTCATCGACAGGATATCTACAGGAATAGCCCATGCATACAAGAGAAAGGATTTCAGGATTTTTCAGGCGAATATAATCCGTTATAGCTTCAGCATTGACAAAACTTCCGGTAATTATCTCCGAAGCATTATTAGCAGATGCAATTCCCTGTGTTCCTGAACTTGTAGTATGAATCATTGTTTTCCCGAAAATATCTTTTTTTAAAAGTTGTGAAGGAGAATTTCCAAAATCAAAACCTTCAGGTTTCTGCTCTTCCCTTTCACCGACAAGAATATACTCTGAATGTTCTTTCTTTAATCTGTAAGCTTCTTCTATATTTCCAACAGGGTATATTACCTCTACACCCTGACCGTAAGCATAACAAGCCACGGAGAAGGCACGGAACACGTCTATAATAACAGTAAGCCCTGATGCTTTTTCTGCCCCTTCCAACAATTGTAAAATTTGAATTTTCATTCTATAACGGACTATTACTTTTTATTTGTTTATTATATATTTGTGCAAAATAGTCAGAAAAATCTTTACAGTTTAATTTTTTTGATCGAATTCCATTAGTTTTATTATTTTTGAGGTATAAGAAAAAAAATTCTCATAAAAAGGTTAACCTTTCTCCTTATAAAACTGAAAAGATTATAATATGAATCAAAAGCAATATCTGCTCGATAAAAGATATTTGGAAATGGCCTCTATCTGGGCACAAAATTCTTATTGTAAAAGACGTCAGGTAGGAGCACTCCTTGTAAAGAATAAAATGATAATTTCTGATGGATATAATGGTACACCATCAGGATTTGAAAACGTCTGTGAAGATGAAAACAACAAAACAAAACCATATGTCCTTCATGCTGAAGCCAATGCTATTACTAAAGTAGCGAAATCAGGAAATAGCAGTGAAGGAGCTACTCTATATGTAACAACATCCCCATGTCTGGAATGTTCCAAATTAATAATACAGTCGGGAATAAAAAGGGTTGTTTATTCTGTCAGCTACAGAGTAGATGATGGAATAAATTTACTTAAAAGAGCTGACATTGAAGTAGTTCACATTGATATAACAAATCGTTAAAACAGGTATAGAATTAAATTTCTTTCATTTTTATCCGGATTTCCCCATAAAGATTAAAGAATACTTTTGTAGTAATAAATTAAAAACAATTGAAAAAAAAAGAATCAGATGATGAATAAACGTTATGTAATATATTTTCCACTGATAATTGCGATATCAATTATTGCCGGAATTTTTATAGGAAACAGATTAAATGTCTATCCCGAACAAACAAGAAATGCTTCAATACAGGGATCAAATAAATTGAATACGATTATAAATATTATTCAGGGCGCATATGTCGATTCAGTCTCTAAATCAGACCTTATAGAAGAAGCCATACCGGCTCTTATAAAAAATCTTGATCCGCATACAGCATATATCCCTGCAAAAAATCTTCAGGATGTAAATGAGGAACTTGCCGGAGATTTTGGTGGAATAGGCGTTCAGTTTTCCATATATAAAGATACTGTACAGATTATTGATGTAATTTCGGGAGGACCATCATCAAAACTGGGTGTTCTCCCCGGAGACCGTATTGTATCTGTTAACGATTCTGTTATTGCCGGCAATGGCGTAGAAAACGAAGATGTTCTTCATCTTCTTCGTGGTAAAAAAGGCACAAAAGTAAAAGTTGGCGTACAAAGAAAAGGGATTAAAGATCTAATACAATTTGAAATAACAAGAGGAACCATTCCTCTGTTAAGCGTAGATGTTGGTTATCCTATTGACAAAGAAACAGGATATATACGTATCAGCCGTTTTTCGGCGAAAACATACGATGAATTCATGAAAAAAATGACAAAGCTGGATAGTCTGGGAATAGATAATGTAATAATCGATCTTCGTGGTAATCCCGGAGGCTTTCTTCAAGTAGTACTTAAAATTGCAGGCGAATTTTTAAACAAGGGAGACATTCTTTTATCAACAAAAGGACGTGTTCAACCACAAAAATCATATTCAAATCCTAAAGACGGGAAATGGCTTGACAAAGGTGTATATATTCTAATTGATGAGTATTCAGCTTCTGCCAGTGAAATCCTTTCAGGTGCTATCCAGGATAACGACAGAGGTGTAATAATAGGCCGGCGTTCTTTTGGAAAAGGTCTTGTACAGGAACAAATCCCTTTTTCTGACGGATCTGCTCTGCGGCTGACTGTGGCAAGATATTATACACCAAGCGGCAGATGCATACAGAAACCTTATAAAAACGGCATGGAACAATACTCACAAGATATTCTAAACCGTTTACAACACGGAGAACTGGAACAGGCCGACAGTATTCATTTCGCTGATTCTCTAAGATATGAAACAAAAGAAGGCCGTACCGTATACGGAGGAGGAGGAATCATGCCAGACATCTTTGTACCAATGGACACAACTGAATATTCTATGTATTATTCAAAAATTGTTGGCAAAAGTCTTACCTATAGCTATACTCTTGAATATTGCGATAAAAATAGGAAAGAATTGAATAAACTTAAAACAGCTAATGATTTTATTAAATATCTGACTAACAAAAATATATTACATAAATTTACAGACTATGTTTCTTCACAGGGTATAAAAGAAGACAAAGAAGGACTAAAAATATCCGGACATCTTATTAAAACTCAGGTAATAGCATATATTACCCGTAACATGATAGGAGATGAAGGATTCTATTCTGTTATACAGGGAATTGACAAAACATTACAAAAAGCTATTGAAATTTCGAAATCTGAAGAAAGTCTCGAAGAAATCCTTGGAGAAAACATACCTAAGAAACATATAGTCAAAAAATAAAAAACTAAAGGTAGAGATGAAAATTTTGTATCTCTACCTTTAGTTTTAATAATCATAATTCTAATTTTTTACTATATCAGAAATTTTTATTGTTTCTCAAGCTCCAGAAGTAACTGTTTACTTGCTACAGAATCTTTTTCTTTAATATGTACAGCCTTAACTACTGCATTATCAGGAGAAAGTATCTGATTTTGCATTTTCATTGCCTCAAGTATAAGCAATGGCTCTCCTTTTTTTACAACACTTCCTTCTTTAACAAAAATCTCCTCAATTTTCCCAGGCATGGGTGAACGCACATGAGAAAAAGCATTCTGACCATTTTCTGCAATCATTACGGCTCTTAGTTTCAGTGATTCTTCCCTGTCAATTATAAAATCATAAGTATTACCATTTATACCTACAGTGAATTCATTATGTTTCTGATGAAGTATTTCACCTGAGAAGGTATCTTTTCCAATGCTTACTTCATACTTTCCGTTACCTTTCTTTATTACCTTATATTTAGGATTACGGCGTAATTTGAAATTACGGGTATAAACGTTATATATTCTTGTACCTTTAACTACATACTTTTGTAATCTTCCTGTTTTCATACGTTTAAAATTATTTTCTTTATCCTCCGCAAAATCTTTGCTTTGTATATTTTATATCTGGTATATCAGGAAAATTTACTCCACATTCTTGAAATCCACAGGGTAGCATGACGGGGATTAATCTTGTCATTTTCAATTTTTTCAAATCGGTCAAGATAAGACTGCAATGCTATTAAAGCAGCAGCTTCCTCTTCATTTTCCTGCTGGAAAAACGTATTTTCCATTTCAGAAAGAATAGAGGTTGAATAATTACCTGATACAAAATCCTTATTACAAAGTAGTTCCTTAAAAAATGGAATAGTTGTCTTAATCCCCTTAATATAAGTATGCTGCATAATTTTTACAGCTCTTTTTATTACATCGGGACGATTTTTGGCAGAGATAATCAGTTTAGCTACCAAAGAATCGTATATTCCCGGGATTACAGATCCAGGAGTAAAACCCGAATCAACCCTAAGCCCGGGATACATTGGAAAATTAAGTTCGTCTATAATACCTGGAACCGGTACAAATGATAATTGAACATCTTCTGCATTTACCCTGAATTCCATCGCCCAGCCGTTTTTCTTTATTTCTGACTGTTTAAAAGGAAGACTCTCTCCCCCAGCAGTTCTTATCTGCCATTCAATAAGATCTAAACCTGTAATGGCTTCAGTAACCGGATGTTCTACCTGTATACGTGTATTCATCTCCATAAAATAATATTTTCCGTCTTCGTTAAGTAAAAATTCTACGGTTCCTACTGTAAAATAATTAGTCAGACGTGTCAGGGAAAGAGCATCACTTGTAATACTTTCTCTAAGTTCCTCAGTTAATGCAGGAGAAGGAGCCTCTTCCATAAGTTTCTGATGATTACGCTGCACAGAACACTCTCTTTCAAAAAGATGAACCGCATTTCCTTGTTTATCTGCAAGTATCTGAATTTCGATATGCCGTGTATGCTCAAGATATCTTTCAATAAGCATAGCTCTGTTATTAAAAGCATTTTCGGCTTCATCTGTAGCCAGTTTATACATAGTCTCTAACTGATCAGGTCCGGTAACAACACGCATACCTTTTCCTCCTCCTCCTGCCAGAGCCTTTAATATAACAGGATATCCTATAAGTTTTATTTCTTTTTCTGCTTCTTCAAAATTAGTAACAGGCTTCTTAGTACCGGGCACTACAGGAACTCCGGCCTTTACAGCCAACTTCCTGGCCTCATTCTTATCCCCCATCTGTCTGATTAACTTCGCAGAAGGACCTATAAAAGTAATTCCTGATTCTTCACACATTTCTGCCAAATCCGGATTTTCTGATAAAAAACCATAACCGGGATGAAGAGCATCTATTTTATATTTTTTTGCATAATCGACAAGACTTTTAGGATTTAAAAAGACACTTTTCTGTCCTGTCTCCGTTGAATCTGTAATAATCTCATCGGCCCATGAAAGATAAATAGCATTAGCTTCCTGAATAGTCTGAATTGCATATGTTTTTATTCCCATACGCCTTGCAGTCTTTATAATACGTATGGCTATTTCTCCACGATTAGCTATTAATACTGATTTTATAACCATCATTCTCTTTTTTTAAAATTATCATAAAGGCATATTCCCATGTTTCCTTGGAAGTTTATCCATGTATTTATTCTGTAAAATAGCAAAAGCATCTATAAGTCTCTGCCGGGTATAAGATGGATCAATAACCTCATCTATAAATCCGTATTCATCAGCTATATATGGATTTGCCGTCGTTTCCCGATATTCCTGAATCAATTTCTTTTTTAATTTTTCAGGATCCTCAGATGCGGCAAGTTCTTTTTTGTACAATATTTTTACGGCTCCTTCAGGTCCCATTACTGCAATTTCAGCACTTGGCCATGCAAAATTAAAATCACCGCCCATATTTTTACTGTTCATTACAATGTAAGCGCCTCCGTATGCTTTTCGGGTTATAACGGTAATTTTAGGTACTGAAGCTTCGCCAAAGGCATAAAGCAATTTTGCTCCGTGACGTATAAGACCACCATGTTCCTGTTCTCTTCCCGGCAGAAATCCCGGAACATCTTCCAACACCAATAACGGTATATTGAATGCATCGCAAAAACGTACAAACCGTGCCGCTTTCTCTGATGAATTAATATCAAGGACACCGGCCATAACCTGGGGCTGATTGGCAACAATACCAATTACCTGATTATTTATTCTTGCAAAACATGTAATCATATTCTGTGCAAAATTTTCGGCTACTTCGAACATACTATCCTGATCCACCAGGTTATTTATAATGTCAAACATATCATAAGGAGAAACTGCTTCATCAGGAATAACCAGTTTTAATTTTTCAGGACGTTCGGGAGCTAATACTTCCGGATCTCCGTCAGGCGGTAATTCAATATTATTTGAAGGCAAATACTGTAATAATTTTCGTACTCCCAGCAAAGTGCTTTCCTCATCATCATAAACAAACTGCGCTACACCACTTTTTGAAGAATGGACATCTGCTCCGCCAAGATCTTCAAAAGTTATATCTTCGTTAAGCACCTGCTTAACAATCGCAGGACCGGTAACAAACATATGTCCGGTATGACGTGTCATAAATATAAAGTCGGTAAGGGCTGGTGAATAAACAGCACCTCCGGCTGCCGGCCCCAGTATTACTGATATTTGCGGAATAATACCTGATGATTTTATATTACGCAAAAATATGCCCCCATAACCAGAAAGGCTGGCTATTCCTTCCTGAATACGGGCACCTCCTGAATCTATTAATGCTATAATAGGATGACCCATTTTGCGTGCCATATCCTGAACTTTAATAATCTTTTCGGCATGAGCAGAACCCAGAGATCCTCCCATAAAATTAAAATCCTGCGCATAGGCAAAAATTTCACGACCGTTTATCATACCGTGTCCGCAAATAACACCATCACCAAAAGCTTCCGATTTATTACCATTAAATTTAGAACGGACAAAAGCATCCAGCTCCTGAAAGCTTCCTTCATCAAATAGAATTTCAATACGCTCTCTGGCCGTTAGTTTCCCTTTAGAATGCTGACGTTCTTTATATTTCTCTCCATATTGCTGACGTAACTGTTCATTACGTTCATTAAACTTCACAAAAGCATTTCTTTTATCCTGCATGACGAACTATATATAAAAAATTTAGAACTAAAATCACATTAAGATAAACGCAACTACAAAAATAAATCAAAAGGCTAAATATCAAAATAAATCATTACCATTCAACTGTTACAATCAAAAATATAAATTATCATGGAAAATATTCATAGCAACTATTTTACCGTCTATTTTTTTTTAGATGAATGAATAACTACCTGCGGGAAAGGAATTTCAATCCCTTCATTATCAAATGCAATCTTTATCCTCTTGCGAAGTTCACCTGTAACAGTCCACTGTTTTCCTGGTCTGGTTTCTCCCACAATCTTTATATTAATAGAAGAATCGGCGAAATCATCTACCCTCAAAAACTGCGGCGCTGTTTTAATAAAATTCCTCCATTCAGGATCTTCAGCCAATTCTTTACCAATCTTATTAACAACAGTTATAACTTTTTCTATATCAGAGCTGTAACTGATACCAACATTTAAATTTACACGTGAGAATTTTTTTGAAAGATTGGAGGCTCTTTGTATGGTGCCATGAGGTATATGATGTACTGTTCCATCAAGATTTCTGAGAGTTGTCATCCTCAGACTTATATCTTCCACCACACCACTGGTACCATCTAAATCAACAATATCCCCTACGCTATATTGATTTTCAATAATGATAAAAAATCCGGATAAGAAATCCTTTATTAAATATTGTCCTCCGAAGCCAACAGCCAGTCCTACGATTCCGGCACCTGCCAGAACAGGTCCTATATCAAAACCCAGTTCAGAAAGAACCATAAAAACTGCAATAACGACCAATACAATTTTATTTAGTCCTGAAAAAATCCCAACAAGCGTATCTGCACGTTTTTTATCAGAATCTTTTACTTTAGAATTCGAGGTGATAGCAATTCTTACACTCTTTTCAATAATCTTTTTCAAAACTATAATCAGCACCCATATGCAAATAATAATAACCATAATCTTGATTCCGTGTGTAAGCAACCACGGAATAATTAATTTCGACCATGTAGTAATTTGCTCTTTCATTAATTTGTTGTTTTATACTTTAAATTTAATAAAAATACTGAACTTTTTGCAAAGTTACGAAATACTCTATTCCAATATAATATTCGAATATCTGCGAATTATTAGTTAGTATTACAAATGCCTGATTAAATCTTTAATATTATTCTTCAATGTAAGGTTCAAATATTCTATTTGTTGATAAAAACCCCTTAGACATTCTTTAGAGTTCAATTGTCAGGCAAACA
>JAENXA010000164.1 GCA_016649735.1 Prolixibacteraceae bacterium
CAAACAAAAAAAAAGATTCTATTTTGTTTTGGCACACGACCGGAGGCTATAAAAATGGCTCCGCTCATAAAAGAATTTGAAAAGTACCCTGAAGCTTTTGATACTAAAATTTGTGTGACAGGACAACAACGGGAAATGCTCGATCAGGTACTAAACACTTTCCATATTAAACCTGATTATGACATGAATATTATGGCTAAAGGTCAGGATCTTTCAGATATTACTATTCGTATTTTATCGGGATTACGGGAAATATTAAAAAAGACTAAGCCTGATCTGATATTAGTTCATGGAGATACTACAACATCAACCTCTTCTGCTCTTGCTGCTTTTTATGAAAAAGTTCCCATTGGTCATGTTGAGGCCGGCCTTAGAACTCACAATATAAAAAGTCCGTGGCCCGAAGAAATGAACAGGCAGATGATCAGTAAAATTGCGACATATCATTTTGCCCCTACCCTTCTGAATAAAAAAAATCTTATGGACGAAGGAATCAGAGAAAGCAATATTTTTGTAACAGGGAATACCGTAATTGATGCCCTTCATCTTGCTATAAGTTTAGTCGAAAAAAATCAGGAATTAAAAAGTTCTATTTTATTTAAACTCTCAGGAGAAAACATAAATAAAGAGCTTATTAAAAAATGGGATAATAAAGAAAGACGAATGATTCTTATGACAAAACACCGGAGAGAAAATCTTGGTGAAAGTTTTGAAACATTTTGTCTTGCTGTTAAAACTCTTGCAAAAAAATACAAAGATGTTGATTTTGTATATCCTGTTCATCTTAATCCCAGTATTCAGAAAACTATATACGGAGAACTTAGGAATATTGAAAATGTATATCTCACAAAGCCTCTTGATTATCTTCCGTTTCTCTTTCTTATGAAAAAATCGTTATTTTTAATTTCAGATTCAGGCGGCATACAAGAAGAAGCTCCAGCGTTTGGAAAGCCCGTTCTTCTGTTACGCAATACTACAGAAAGGCCCGAAGCAATGGATGCCGGTATTGTAAAACTTATTGGAACAGATTACAATAAAACAATTTCCGAAACTTCTTTGCTACTGGACAATGAATCGGAATATAAAAGAAGATCTTCTGTTGCCAATCCCTATGGAGACGGAACAACTTCTAAAAAGATAGTTAAAATTGTATCGGAACTAAATATCGGGGAATAACCAAAGAAGACGTTTTCCGGTATTAGACTTATTCATAAAAATTTCATAAAATGAAAATTAGTGAAAGCAGCAAAGAAATTCTTCTATAAAATTAAGAATAAATATTCTAAAAAATTTTCAGCAGTCACAAAGGATATTCTAAAGGGATCGTTCTGGATCTTTTCGGGAACTGCATGTTCAAAAGTATTAGTTCTTATTTCCACTATTATTGTTGCTCATATATTAACGCAAGATGAATACGGACAATTAGGAATTATACGGACAACTATTCTATTATTTGTTTCTCTTTCAAGTTTTGGGATAGGAACAACTGCCACTAAATATATTGCACAGTATAAAAAAACCGATGTCGTACAGACATTAAAAATGTATCTGATATCGAATATCTTTGCAATAAGTGTCGCTATTATAATTTCTTTCTTAATTTTTGCTTTTGCTCCTCTTATTGCCAACAAATCTTTAAATGCTCCCAATCTTACAAATGATATAAGAGTCGGCGCCATAATTCTTTTCTTTAGTCTGATAAACGGAGCACAATCCTCAACTTTAGCCGGATTTGAAGATTTTAAAAGTCTGGCTAAAAGCAATATCATATCCGGAGCATCACAGATTATCTTACTAAGCATTGGGGCAACATTTTTTAAAGTAACCGGTGCAATTATCGGTTTCGGATTATCTTACGGAATTTCTATGTTTTTTAATATGTATTTTATTTCAAAACATATAAAAAGTTTAAATGGCAGCCTCTATAATACATTTAAAATTCTAAAATTATCTGATTTTAAGGTAATATATCAATTCAGCCTACCAATTGCTATGACATCATGGATAAGTTTGCCTGCCTATTGGTGGGTTAAAACTTTATTGGTTAAACAAGGCGGATTTCAGTCTATGGCAATATACGATGTTGCTGATCAGTGGCGGTCTCAGGTTTTATTTATACCCGGAGTTTTAGCTCAGGTAATTTTGCCAATTTTTTCCAGAGCTGTTTCGTTAAACGATAAAAATACACTCATGAGTGCTTTAAAAACAAACTTAAAGCTAAACATATCCATAAGTTTTATTGTAACTATACTACTGGTTATTCTGTCTCCTTTTATACTTATGATGTATGGCTCGGAGTATAAGAACACTTTACCTTTAATTTTGCTTGCTTTTGCTGCATGTTTTAGTTCAGTTTCTAATATTTGTGGTGCATTTGTATTTTCGTATAATAAAACGTGGGAAGTTTTAGGATACAATGGCATATGGGCAGTAACTCTTATAGCTTTCTCTTATTATTTTATGAATTTGGGAATGAAAGAAAATGGTCTGGCACTATCTTATCTAATCGCCCAGATATGTCTTACTCTGCTAATGATAAGGAAAACACAATCTTTAATTAAGAATAATGCAACAAGTCCAATGACCTGATGAATTACAACTAACTATAAGCAATCTATGAAAAAGAAAATTCTATTTATTATTCCGTCTCTTGGCGGTGGTGGTGCAGAGAAGGTTCTTATTGATATACTTAGAGCTTTTGATTATAATAAATTTGCTGTTGATTTATTTGTTATTCATCATATAGGTATCCATCTAAATGAAATACCTGAACATGTAGATAGAATTTATTCATTTTTTTATAAATGGAATCTATTTTACAGAACAATTTATAAAGGATTACGTATCATTAACCTTTTCGATAAATATCGGGAAATAAAAACTAATATACTTCTAAAAAACTGTTCGTATAATACTATAATTTCATTTACTGAGGAAGAATCGATTAAGTTTCATTCCTTCATCCTTAATAAAGGTGTGAAAAACATTTCCTGGATTCACGCAGATTTTATGACAAATCATACTTTCTCTTTATATTTTAAAAGCAAAAAGGACGAGCTTCTTGTTTATAAAAAGATGGATGAGATTATTTTTGTTTCTAAGAATGTACTTAATAACTTCAATAAATATTTTAATATTGAAAAAACCACAATAAAAGAAAGGGTAATAAACAATTATCTTGATCCCGATAATATTAAAAATCTTTCCACAGCTTTTTTAGTTCCCCATAATTGCATAACTATATGCACAGTAGGCAGATTGCAGCCCGTTAAAGGATACGACAGATTGTTACGTGTTGGTAAAATGCTAAAAGATAAAGATTATAACTTTATCATAAAAATCGTTGGCTGCGGATATATGGAAGAAGAACTTAAAAAACTTGCCTCATCTCTTAATATCTCTGATATTATTGAATTTACAGGATATAAAACCAATCCCTATCCTTATATAAAAAATTCAAATATTTATATATGCACTTCGCTATCCGAATCTTTTAATATGGCCATGTTTGAATCTATGTGTCTGGGTATTCCCGTTGTATCTACGAGGACTGCCAGCGAATTAGTATCGGATAATATAGTAATTACCGAACATAATGATTTATCCATTTGTAAAGGATTACAATTATTACTTGACAGCGAAGAAAAAAGAATTGAATATTCTAAAAAAAGTTTGAATGAAGCCGGAAAATATAATTTATCAAAAATTATGGATGATATTTATTCGGTTATTTCATAAAATGTAAAACGGGAGGGATAAACATGAACTTTTTTAAGCAATATAAATAGAACAACAGAGTTCATATATCCCATAGACTAAAGATATTTTTAAATTTATTTTTTTAAATTTACGTAATGAAAAGACGTTTATTATTTATCAATGGCGGACAATTCGGATATCATACCGATGCATATATGCATTGTAATTATCTTAAGGATAAATATGACATATCTCTTTTATGTTTCGACACAGGCAGAAAAAAAATATATATGGATGGCATAAAAATTATTTATGTGCCATACAACGGTTCTCGTATTATGCGCGGGATTCGATTTCTGATTTATTCTGTTTTACGGATGATTTTTTTTAAGGGGC
>JAENXA010000129.1 GCA_016649735.1 Prolixibacteraceae bacterium
TAAAGATATAATAAATATAACATATATCAAAGCAATATCATGTATTTATATGATTATATATCAATTAATTAAATTAATATTATTTATATATAAATTGCACCAAATTTGACGAAGAGCCATCGTTATTTGCAAGTTACAACACTTAACAGAGCAAATAACAATGGGTTTATTGATGATTACTTCAATGATTTTTTCAATGCCTTATCACTTTTAACTGGAGAAGAAAGTTTTAAAGAAAGTTTAAGGAAAGCGATAACTAAAACATATCAAGCGAGGTTAGATTATATGATTAAAGTTATTTCAAATAGTGAAAATATTGATTCGCTAATTTCAGATCCGCCAACGAGTATCTATCCAGACAACAAAGATTATATTGAGTATGTTGAAGACAAAAATTATTCAGAAACTGAAAATTCTGAAATACAAAAAAAACAAAAGGAAAACATAGAAAATATTGAATATGTGTTACAAACACTTTTAGATACAAAAAAACTTGTTAATAATATTGTTTTTTCTGAATTAAGACTTATAGCTAAAGATGAAAACTATCATGTTTATGAATTTTCCATTTTGAATAATAATGAAGAATTTAAGTCCTTATCATTTTCTATCAAAGTAAAATTTGACAAAGATGGAATGTATTCGGGTTGGGAAGAGATATGAAAAATAAAAACACATGGCTCTAACACGCAATATAGCAAAAAGCGGGAAAGTGCTTAATTGGAGTAGGTTTTGCCCGTTCCAAATTTATCTCGGTTTGATAGTGAATCACTCGCAATCCGCTTCATGCCATATTGCTAACCGTTATTGCGACACGAAGTCGTGTTATATAATTGTTTTACAGTCGGTTACGACTGACTGATGAAACCTGCTATTCCTTCAGCAGTATCCTACCAGAGCATCGGATGTATGGTGCAGCCATTATTGGATGAAGCCTCTGGGAAACAGTACTAATCGTAGGCTCGTGTAGCCTAAAACAGGGCTATAAACCTTGAGGAATCTGGTCTCTGGAGTCTCAACGCCAATTAAGGGCTTAGATGAGTAAGTATGGCTAAAATATTTCAATATTCCGTAACTGCCGACATGGCGAAGGAGTGAAAAAAGAGAATAATACACTCTGTACCAAAAAGTAAGCTGACAAATTGAAGGCTTTTATTTACTGGCAAATTAAAAGATGGGCAAAATACCAACACGGAAATAAAATCCGTTGGTGGATTTACCATCGATACTTTCATGACAACCATTTTTAGACCAGCGAAGTACTAAAAAGGTATAGAGAATCATCGAGTATATCGTATTGTGTATTTTCCTATTAAGTATCATGTAAAAGTGAAAGCCAAGGCCAATCCTTTTTTATCTGAATATGATAAATATTTTTATCAACGCACCCAATGGAGAAAAGATTTAGCAAAAGAATGCAAACAAATTACTACTTTTATGTCAAGTAAAATAGTAATAACAGTCGGGTCACACTTCGCCGTGTTAGCCTTTAAAGTGCCTGAGCTGTATGCTGGGAAACTCGCACGTACAGTTCTTAGGGGGCAAGCTACCCGGTTGCACAATATGATTGCGAAACATCAGTAGGGATATGTTCCGTAAATATTTTGTAAATACGGATAATTTACGTACATTTACAGAGAATAAAATTATTATGAGTACAACAATAACAGAACAAGCAAGATTTGATGCCAGACTTCCAAAAGAACAAAAATTATTCTTTGAAAAAGCTGCGTATCTTGGCGGTTATAGAAATCTTACTGATTTTATAGTGAGAGTGGTTCAAGAAAAAGCCAAAGAAATTATAAAAGAAAAAGAACAAATAATTGCCTCTGAAAGAGATAGCCAAATCTTTTTTGATGCGATAACGAATCCACAAAAGCCTTCTGAAACATTAAAAGATGCTTTAAAAGATTACAATACATTTATCGCAAATTCAAAATAGTAAATGATAGAGCTATTAAACAAAAAGCACAATAGAAAAGATTTTGATTGCGGTAAAGAACTATTGAACAGTTATCTAAAAAATCAGGCAAGTCAAGATGTAAAACGTAAATTATCAGCGTGTTTTGTTTTGATAGGGAATGAAACAAAATATATTAAAGGATATTATACTCTATCGAACAATAGCATTCCTTTAAGTTATTTTGCTGAGCAAATTCAAAAGAAATTACCAAAATCTTACACTTCTATTCCAACTACTCTTCTTGGTAGATTGGCAATTGGCAAAAAGTTTCAAGGACAAGGGATAGGAAAAATCTTATTAATTGATGCACTTAAAAGAAGTTATGAGATTTCTAAAACAATTGGTTCTTTCGGGATTATAGTTGACCCAATTGATAATGAAGCGAAAAGCTTTTACCATAAGTATGATTTTATTGAATTACCTGATAGTCAGAAAATGTTTATCGCAACAAAAACCATAAAGGAATTATTTGAATAAAAATTCATACTACGCACAATAATGTATAAAAATAATAGCCGAAATAGTAGTAAATTCAAGGGTTATAGCCCGTTTCAACTTCCCTGTAACCTGACAGGAATGAAGCCGCAATCGGCTACTATTCTTATACGAAACGTTGTCGCAACACGAAGTCGTATTATATAATTATTTTACTGTCAGTTACGATTGACTGATAAAACGTGTTAGCCCGACGCTCTCTCACGCTGTAAGCGTGATAAAACCATAACTAAAAGTGACCCAGTATCACCGGAAAAGGTGACCCAGCATCACCGGAATATCTAATCATATCAATATAAAAATAATAAAATGATTCTTTTAAATTCATCATTGTAAACTTTAATCTTCCTGCGATGAAATTTATTTTATTAATTTTGTCATTCAACAGTTATGATAACACTCATTATAATAATATACGGAACAATTCTTCTCGCTATAGGGATCTATTCATCATTAAGGATAAAAACACCTGATGATTATTACGTTGCCGGTAAAAAGAACGGAGTCCTTCAGATATCCGGAAGTCTGACAGCTACAATACTTGGAGGATCGGCAATATTAGGTTCAGTAAACCTTGCCATGGAAGAAGGTTGGGCAGCAGCGTGGTATCTTTTATCAGCCTCAATCGGATTATGGATTCTTTTACCTATGGTAAAAAAAGTAAACCATCTGGGACGATATACACTCACCGATATGATAGGCCATTTTTACGGAAATACAGCCCGCAAAACAGCTTCAGTAATTATTCCCATAGCATGGACCGGAATAGTATCAGCACAAATAATAGCCGCCTCAAAAATATTATTCAGCATATTTTCATTACCATATGAATACGGAGTTTTGATATCAGGAACTGTTTTCATTTTGTACACATTAATCGGCGGACAAATATCAATTTTAAAAACAGATTTTTTTCAATCAATTGTCATAATATTCGGCATAACAATATGTGCAATTTTTCTTACAGGCAATTCTGAAATCACAGTACCTCAGATTTTTGAGACATTCCCCTTTAATACACATTTCAGCTTTATTGATCTGATAATACTGCTGCTTACCTTTTCGAGCACCTTTGTCGTTGGACCAGATATCTATTCAAGATTATTCTGTGCCAAAAATGCAAAAACAGCACGACACAGCATTATTATTGTCGCAACTATTCTCATTCCTTTCGCTTTTATACTTACCTATCTGGGGATTATTGCAGCGGACAATCTGCCTGCAGAAACTATAAAAAATTCAGTAGCACTGGTTGAACTTATGAAACATTATCTCTCCGGATGGATGGTAGGGCTTATCGCCGCAGCACTTCTTTCTGCCGTACTGTCTTCTGCCGACACCACATTGCTAACCGCTTCCATAATATTAAGCGAATTCAGAACTAATGATATTGACAATAAGAATTCTCTGAAGAGAACAAAAATAATAATCATTATAACAGGCGTAATAAGTATGCTAATATCTCTTAAAATTAGCTCAATTATAGGCATGCTGCTGCTCGCTCTGACCTTTTATTCAGGAGCATTTATCATACCACTGATAGCTGCACTGACAGGATTAAAAATCAATAAAAAAATGAGCGTTCCGGCTATGATTGTCGGAGGTATTGTTGCACTGACCGGGAAATTGATTTTCTCAATAGGTCATCTCTGGTGGGGGAACTGGATAATCATAGTTGCCTTTGCCATCAATTTTATATTACTTAAAACTCATTCAAAAAAAACACTCAATAATCTCACAATATAAAAACAATTGCCTGTTTCAATATTTTAAGGAAGATCACGATAAGTTTTTGTTAAAAGAACATGTTGAATTGGTTTTGTATACAACAAACAATCAACAGAATTATTTCAGATCAACAATAGTTATCCCGGTACCACCATAACGGATATCCTCATCTCTGAAAGACTTAACAACAGGATCTGTTTTTAAATATTCACGAATAACTTCTCTGAGTATCCCATTCCCTTTTCCATGAAGGATACGTATTTCATTGGCATTAACCATGACAGCCTCATCCAAAAGTGATTGAATTTTTAAAAGAGCTTCTTCTGCACGTTGTCCTCTAAGATCTACCTCAGACTTAAAAGAAGACTTCTTTTCTGCAATATTTTTAAATACATTAGCACGGGTAAAATTATATCCCCGTGATTCCTGTTTAGCTCCATTTTTGCTCACATATTCCAGTTTGTCAGCCTTAACTGTAGTTCTTAACTGACCAAAAGCCACAACTGTATTTTTTCCCTGAAGCTCAATTATCTCACCAATAGTACTCTGAGAATTTAATTTTACAGAATCACCAACTTCAAGTTGTTTCTTTTTAGAAACAACAGGCGTTATAATGGATTTCTCCTCACTTCTTTTATGATTTTTCTTCTTA
>JAENXA010000172.1 GCA_016649735.1 Prolixibacteraceae bacterium
CACTGAATTACCGCTAAAGTATCTTTCAATCTTTTTACGGGGCATAAAAGCATACAATAAACCTGCAAAAAAGAAACCAAGCAATAAGAAGGGTGACATTTCACCTAATATGGTAACAAAGCCCACAAAAAAATTCCTAAAATATTCCAACACTTCCATAATTGTATTTTTATAATACAAAGAACGGGAGTAAAAACTTATTACTGTTACATTATTTTTGAAAAGAGTAATATGATTTTTGGATTAAACTTCATCTAAAGGCTTGCGTCTGGTTCCCTTTAGCTTTTTAAAATAAGAAGGAGTCATCCCTGTTATCTTTTTAAACTGATTAGATAAATGCTGAACGCTGCTATAACCTAACTTAAAGGAGATTTCCTTTAATGATAGCTCATCATATACAAGCAGTTCTTTCACCTTTTCAATTTTCTGATTTATGGTGTACTTTTCAATTGTAATACCTTCAACTGATGAGAATAGATTACTTAAATAAGAATAATCATACCCAATTTCCTTAGAAATAAATTCTGAGATATTTATGGATTCAGGGACTCTTTTTTCGTAATGAGTTATTTCAATTACAAGTGTTTTTATATGATCAATAATTTTACTTTTCTTATCGTCAATAAGCTCAAATCCATTTTCATTTAACACATTTTTAATCTTTGAAAGCATTGATTCATTGGGCGGTGAAGTTAATTCAACCTTACCCAGTTCAATGGTTCCTATCTTTAAATTCAATTTCTCAAATTCATCCTTAATCACTTTAATGCAGCGGTTACAGACCATGTTTTTAATGTGCAGAGTGGTATATTTCATACTGTAAAATTAGACTTTTTAAATTAATTCATGGTTCTATCACCTGTTCTAAAGCCACAGGTAAATATATCAAATCATAAGGATCATTATATGCCAGATACATCATATGCCAGTTAGGCTTAAATTTTTCCTTATATTCCCGCAAACTTTTATAATGCTCAAATTGCTTAATTTTTTCATAAGCCACTTTAATTAGCCGCTCCTGTAAATTTTCAGGATTCTCAATACCCGACATTGGAACCATACCAATATTACAAGTCTTAAAACCTGTTTCCTTTAAATAGTCAAACATTCCCACAAAAAGAAAATCCATAGTACCATTTGGAGCGTCAGCTGTTTTTCTCATCAAGTCAAAATTAGCTTCTCCTTTAGTAAAATCGGGAATAAGATTAACAAATCCTATTACTTTTTTTTCGTAGTTTTCAATAGTAAAGACAACTTGATTCTTCAGCTCCTTTTCATTAAACAATCCCTGGGAAAACACAATTTCAGAGCGATCAGCATTTTTTAGCCATTCTTCACTGACAGCTTTTAATTGTTGTAAAAAACCATCCTTTTGTGGTGGAATAGTCGCCTTAAAAGTATAGCCTGATTTTGTAACTTTATTAATAGCATTCCGCAATCCTCTTTTATCCACTCCCGTTAACGTCCATTTTTCTATATTAACAATGGCTTCCTCGCCAATTGGCAACACTTTTTTACCTAATTTTTCATACAATGATTTATTCAATTCCGGAATTCTGTAGTATGATGACCTAAGACCATTTCGTCGACAGTAAGAATCAAAGCAATGAATTATATTTATCAGTGCTTTATTATCAGAACAAACAGGGTTCTCCAAAACAAATGCATAATTCTGTGAAGTTTTAAAAGAAACAAATCCTTCTTTGTCATCGCTGAACCAATAATTTTTATCGTAATAAGTTTTAAAATAATCAAGGCTGGATTTTCCGTATTTTAAAACCAGTTCTTTTGCCTTTTTTATATCTTCTTCTTCCGTTGCGGAAGGCCTTTGTATTAAAGGTCGAAACAATAAATAAACAATATAAAATAATGTTACTCCACCCAAAATATTCATCCCATATAGAAATTCTTTTGCAAAAGGAGTAGCCGGTGTAAGGTCAATATTTAATAAAAGGAAGGTTGATATTGCTTCCTGAAAACTTTCCCACAAAGAGAAATTCACATTAAAATACCGGTAATTAAGATAATAAAAGCCAATGGTTCCAAAAATCATAACCCCTACTACTGCTGCAAGTACAGGTAAAAAACTTCGTTTGGCTAATTTTAAATCAGCACGAATAAAGTATTGTTTTCTTTGATATAACAGACTTATAAAAGTAACAAATGAAAATATAGCTTCTTCCCAGTCAATACCCTTGGTAAGATGGGTAATAAGAGAAATCCCTGTCAAAACAAGTGCAACAATCCAGGCATTACGCAACCCTCTCATTAAAAATATAGAAATTGCAAGCATAACAATACCGGCTATAACAACTAACCAGACAGATGCATTAATTGCATCCAGTGGTATTATTCCCTTAAGAATTTGTAATCTATGTGGTAATGCCGGAGTAATGCCGGAAATGATATTGACCAAACCTAACAGAAACAATAAAACGGCCGGGAAAACCCTTATAAGAATATTGTTTTTCTGGCTCAATAATGCTACCAAACCTAATATTAAGACTAACCAAAATTCAAAAAAACGAAATAGAAAAGCTACTGATAAAGATAAAACGTCTGATAATCCAAATAAAACCAAAGCGTACGTCAAAGCAAATTCCACAGCTCCAATTCCACGTAAAAACGGAGAGCTCATCAACAAAAGCAACACTATAGCATATCCGATGACAGCCATTTCCAAAGAAGGTATACCATCAAGAGCTATTATGGATACAAATAACTGTGTAACACCAATAATTTCTATTAGTATAGATAAGCCCAGCACTAATAAAATTTTACGTCGGTTGAAAGACTGATTTAAAAATATATTTAAGGTTTGCTTAAATGACGGAAATTTGCTTTCCAGAAATTGAAATACTTTTCCCTGTTTTACAATACTAATTACAGAATAAACTATTATAACTAAAAGTAAAGAGGTTAACAATATTCCCCAAATCATTGTTCCTGACAAACTACCTTTTATCAATAACCAGAATAAAGCTGGAATTCCAATAATAACGGCTGATAAAATCGAACAAAAGGAAAAAACAGAAGAAGCAAAATAGATCTGGGTTTTATTGACACCATCTTTTTTCTCTACTAATTTATTAAAAAAAAGCATATTGGTTAACACCCCTGCAGGAAGAAATACACTTATTAAATTGCGTTTCAAAAATAAGCCAATTCCTGTACTTAATCTAATACGCTCATGGATCGCCCTGAAACTTTGCTGGTACATCAAACCCTGTACTAAAATAAAAATTCCTACCAAAATCAATCCCAATATAACCCATTTAGGTTGTGCCGACAGCAGAGCATCTTTTACTTTGCCCATTTCTACCTGCTCTTTTTCAATAAAATATATTCCAAAAAGAACAAATAATAATCCCAGTATTATCTGAAGAATTATTTTATATTTTTTTAAGGCAGCTAAAAATCTTTTTTTTAAATATTTGATTTGCATATTTTACATGTATTTAAATACATTAAAATAATGACTATTACATAATCACTTCTTTTTTTAACTTATAAATATATAAATTATTTTTCTCTAAATTACTCTTGTTTATTTGATTTTAAAAGATTATTCAGGGCTTTTTCTATATTATTATACTTGAAATTAAACCCATTTTTAATAATACTATCAGATGAAACTCTACTTCCCTCCAATAACATTATAGCTCTTTCTCCGAATAATCCTTTAATAATAAAGCCCGGGATATTAGGAAAAATTATTTTTCGATTAAGTATTTTCGCTATTTTTTTAACTAATTCTATATTCGTAATATGCTCAGGCGATACTGCGTTATATATTCCGCTAATATGTTTGTTTTCAA
>JAENXA010000242.1 GCA_016649735.1 Prolixibacteraceae bacterium
AAGTTTAATCATGAGAGGATCGTTGTTTATGATCTGAAAAAGGAAGTAAAAAATAGTACAACTGTTATTTCTCTTACCGACGGAGAGTTACTGACAGCACCGTATGAATATCAACCAGACAAACCGTTGAAAAATTTGGAGTCTGATATTAAAAATGATATTCTTAAAATTGTTTATATAAACAGATATTATAATGGTGCACCTCAGGTTTCTTTTATTAAGGGATTCCATTTTAAAAAGGGTGCTATAGCCAGTTCTGTTTCTCATGATTCACATAATATTCTATCAGTGGGATGTTCTGATGAGGCAATTTTAGAAGCTGTAAATAGATTGATTGAGGAAAAAGGTGGTTTAACAGTTTCCTTTGAAGGGAAAACTCATGCATTGCCTTTGCCTGTGGGTGGTATTATGAGTGATAAAACGGGTGAGGAAGTAGCTGCGCGGTATTCAGAGTTATGTGATTATGTAAGACAGATGGGATGCAATCTGCGTGCTCCTTTTATGACGTTGTCGTTTATGTCTTTAGTTGTTATACCTGAAATAAAAATAGGAGAAAAAGGATTGTTCAGCTATTCAAAATTTAACTGGCTAAAATAATTGTATTAATTTGAATAGGGGAAACGGAATGATAATTATACTATCATTCTGCGTTCTCGCTTAATTCAAGCCACCTAATTTCCTTATCTTCGAGAGTTGAAGTTACCTCCCCAAATCTTTTGCTTTTTTCAACGAGTTTATCGTTATCCAGTTTTCCGGAATTCATGTCTGCCTGAAGTTCTTTTTTTTCTTTTTCCAGTTGTCCGATTTCTTTTTCCAGCTTCTCCAGTTCTTTTTTTTCTTTATAGGAAAGCTTTTTTTCTGTTATACGATTTTGTCTTCTGTTATCTGTTGAGGCAGATTCTTTTTTATTCTCTTTTTTTTCTATAGGAGAATGTGATTCTCTGTATTGTGAATAATTACCGGGAAAGTCTTTTATTTTTTCGTTTTCTTCGAAGGCAAACAGATGATCTACAATTTCGTCCATGAAGAAGCGATCATGGGAAACCACAATGACGCATCCGTCAAAATTTATAAGGTAGTCTTCGAAAACAGCCAGTGTCATTATATCCAAATCATTAGTGGGCTCATCTAAAATAAGGAAATTTGGATTATTCATGAGTATGGTGCATAGATATAATCTTCTTCTTTCTCCTCCGCTTAGCTTTTCTACCGGAGAGTATTGAGTTTCAGGTGGAAACAGAAAATGAGTCAGAAGCTGACTGGCTGTCATTTGTGTGCCATTGTCAAAATTTATGACTTCAGATATGTTTTTTATAATATCTATTATTTTGTCGTCTTCTTTAAAAGTAATGCCTTCTTGCCTGTAATATCCTAAACGTATGGTTTGCCCCATATCAACCTCTCCACTGTCTGCTACTATTTTTTTTGTGATAATATTAAGTAGAGTGGATTTTCCGCATCCGTTTTTTCCTATGATGCCGATTTTTTCGCGTGGAGCAAATTTATAGCTGAAATCTTTAATTAAATGCAGATCTCCGTATGATTTATTGAGATGACTGATATTCAGAATTTTTTTGCCTATTCTGGAAGACGCAAAATTCAATTCCAGTTTATCGTCCTGACGTCCTGATCCTGCTTTGTCTTTCAAATCATAAAAGTTGGCTATTCTGGATTTTGATTTATGAGCACGGGCCTGTGGCATTCTTCTCATCCATTCCTGTTCTGTGCGAAGAAGATTTTTCGCTTTTTCTGCGGAAGCCTGTTCCTGCTCAATTCTTTCTTTCCTTTTCACCAGATAATAGCTGTAATTACCGGAATATGAATAAATTTTATCCTGATCTATTTCTATTATTTCATTGCATACCCTGTCCAGAAAATAACGGTCGTGAGTAACCATGAACAAAGTGCATTTTGATCTTTTAAGATAATTCTCAAGCCATTCTATCATTTCCAGGTCAAGGTGGTTGGTAGGCTCATCGAGTAGTAATAATTCGGGTTCGTTAGCCAGAACATTCGCCAGTGCCAGTCTTTTCTGCTGACCTCCGGAAAGTTCTTTTACCTTTTGATCAAAATTGTCTATTTTTAGCTGACTTAGGATTTGCTTTACCTTTATATCATAATTCCAGGCATGCATTTCATCCATCTTTATTGAAAAATCAGTTATTCGTTGCTGATCATTATGACGAATTGCTGATTCAAAATCGGATATAACCTGTAACACCG
>JAENXA010000252.1 GCA_016649735.1 Prolixibacteraceae bacterium
CGATCCAGTTTATATCCATACTGATCATCAATAGCAACAGCCGTTGCAACTTCCATGGCAGCAGAAGAAGAAAGACCTGCTCCTACCGGCACATCTCCATAAAACAACAAATCGGCACCTGTTTCAGGTTTTAAACCTTTTTTAATAAATTGTGCAATTACTCCTAATGGATAATTCACCCAGGCTTTGTCAGGCAGCGGTTTTGTAAGCTCATCCATAGATAATTCTGTTTCAAAATCCAGATTCATAGAAACGAAACGAAACGAAGGACGATCCACTTTTCTTATAAGACAATAAATTCCAAAACTCAAAGCACAGGGAAAGACAAAACCACCGTTATAATCAGTATGTTCTCCGATTAAATTTACACGTCCCGGAGAAAAATATCCTGATATTTCCCCTTTTCCGAACTTTTCAATAAACTTTTCTTTTAATTCTATAATTTCCATTTTTTTATGATTTTATAGGTTTTAATTAGTTTTTCATATACATAAACCCACTACAACAGGTAGGTACTGGTTGGTAAATTTACCAAAATAACAAAACAGGTAACCATTACAATACATGTTGTGAAACATATTTATCAACAATTTCCGGAAGCTTTAAATAAATAACCGTCATTTAGCATAAAATGCTCATTTTCACAACGACTTCCGGCGAATCAATGCAGCAGGATTAGCTATCTGTATTTTATTTTTTGCAATAATCATTGAGGCTAATGTCTCTCCCATTTTTTTAAAATCGGTAGAAATAGTAGTAATTCCACCGGCCACAACCTCTTTAAGCATTGTATCGTTGAAAGACACAATTCCTAAGTCCTTACCAAGAGAATATCCTTTTTTTGCAGCAAGTTTTACAAGACTAACTAAATTTCTGTCAGAAGGAATAAAATAAGCCTCTCCTTTTTTTACTTTACAGGATGCAAAACTTCTTGTTATTTCAAACGGCATTTTCTTCTCTTCACAAAAGCTGCGAAATCCTGTCATTCGCCCTTCAGGTTCTTTTCCTCCCGGAAAAATCATAACCAGTTTATTATATTTTTCAAGCAAATCTTCTCCAGCTTTAAGAGCCTGAAAAACATCATGATTAAAATCCTGATAAACAACAGGATAATCTATAAGATCTGGTTTCATACGATCAAGAATAAAAACTTTATCAGCAGGAAGTTGTCCTATTATTTCTGATGTACTTTCAAAAGTAGCAGGCATTATAACATACGAAGTATACTTTCCTATACTACGTTTAATTAAATCCTGAAAAATCTGGAAATTAAAATGATGGAAAAAGATATCGACAGTTACTTTCGAGTCCAATTTATTAAGAAACGATGTATACAAATCCTCTTTAAATGCATTCAGTTCATCAAACAACAGAAAAACCTTCTCCTCCTTATTAAGATCTTTACTTTTTACATAATACCCCTTACCCGGAACAGAACGTATAATCCCTTTCGTTTTTAACTCATTGAAAGCAACCATGACTGTATCCCTCGATAAATCAAACTCTTTACAAATCTGATTAATAGAAGGACTTTTATCCCCACGTTTTAAATCACCTATATTTATAGCATGACAAATAGAATTAATTATCTGTCTGTATTTGGGGACTTCAATGGAATCATCTATCTGAATTATTTTCACCTTTATCTTATTGGATTACCTTTCTCAAATGTAAAAAATTAAAAAGACAAGTAAAAATCTATTTAATTTTAAAAGAATAAATTAAATTTGTAAAAACAGAGTTGATATTGACAAAGGAAAAATTACATTAACCAATAAAAAATTATAAACTCATGAAAATCAAAAAAGAACCATTTGGAAAAACAAAGGATGGGGAAAAAGTAGAATTATTTACTTTATCAAACGACAAACAGGTAAGTATTACAATTATGAATTACGGAGGAATTATTACTTCTGTTAATATGCCAAACAAAAACGGGAAAATAGAAAACGTTATCTGTGGTTTTGACAAATTAGAAAACTACACCTCCGATAAATATTTAGCAGACTGCCCTTACTTCGGAGCATTAATCGGAAGATACGGAAACAGGATTGCAAAAGGTTTATATAAAATTGACGGTAAG
>JAENXA010000190.1 GCA_016649735.1 Prolixibacteraceae bacterium
CCTTCTTTTTTTATACGATTATCTTTTTTATTACCTGTAATCTGACCTGCAATAACTCCTGCGGCAAATGAAATAGCCAGAATATTCCATATTGAAAATGATGGAAAAATTAGATATACAATAACAGCTATTGTCATAAAAACAAGTATCCCTATTGCAGAATATAGATAAGAAAAATAATAAGGAGGATAGAACCCGTGAATTTTTTTCATATGGGCCGACATTTCAGTTTGTAGGAGATCAAGTTCTTTTCTTTCTTTCCCCGGATATTTAACAGCTTTTTTTATAGACATAGAGATTTCATTCAGCCGGTTTTTAAAGGATTGACATTTTTCGCATGACGGGGCATATTTATCTGTTCTCTCAGCCATTCTTAACATTTCCTCAATTCTGAAAAAACGGATATCTCTGTTTTTTTCATCTTTTAGTGAGGAAAATATATTCTTTTCATATTGATTATACCAGTCACTCATTATTTAACAAATTAAGAATTTCGGTCTTTTAAAGAAGCTATCAAAAAAAAGTCTGAAAAGCTTATAACAGATGTTATTCAGGCTTTTCAGACAATTTATAATTTAAAAATATTCTTTTATTCTCTTGTCCTTGGGCTTGAATTACGATCGTCTCTTCTTTCGCGATGATCACGATCTCCGTCATGTCTTGGACGGGAATCTCTGTCCCTTGTACGTGGAGGGCGTTCTACAAAGCCCTCAGGTTTTGGTAATAAGACACGACGGGAAAGTTTCATTTTGTTATCACGGTCGATATCCAAAAGTTTAACTTCAATTTCCTGACCTACCTTTAGTACGTCTTCAACACTCTGAATACGTTCCCAGCTAATTTCTGAAATATGAAGTAATCCTTCCTTACCCGGCAGAATTTCTACAAACGCACCGAATGAAGTAATGGATTTAATTTTCCCTTTATATGTTTCTCCCTTTTCAGGCATAGCGATGATATTTTTAACTCTTTCCTTCGCTGCTTCAAGAGATTCTTTATTTGTACTTGAAATTTGTACAATACCACGATTCTCATCTTCATCGATGGTGATTTTGGTATTTGTATCTTCCTGTAATTTCTGAATATTTTTCCCACCCGGACCAATTATAGGACCAATCATATCTTTAGGAATAAAGATAGTCTCAATACGTGGTACATTAGGCTTGTAATCTTCACGAGGCTCGGAGATAACTTCCTTGATTTTCCCAAGAATATGTGCGCGGCCTTCTTTTGATTGTTGCAAAGCTCTTTCCATTACTTCATATGGAAGTCCGTCTACCTTGATATCCATTTGGGTAGCAGTAATTCCTTTTTCTGTTCCGGTTACTTTGAAATCCATATCTCCGAGATGATCCTCATCTCCCATGATATCTGAAAGAATAGCATATTTGTCTGAAGTCTCATCGGTAATCAGTCCCATTGCGATACCTGAAACCGGACGTTTCATTTTAATACCTGCATCCAGCATAGCCATTGTTCCTGCACATACAGTTGCCATTGAAGAAGAACCATTGGATTCCAGAATATCTGAAACAATTCTTAGTACATATGGGAAATCATCAGGTATCATTCTCTTTAAAGCACGGTATGCAAGATTTCCGTGACCAATTTCACGACGATTTATACCACGTGGAGTTTTTGGTTCTCCTACGCAGAAAGGAGGAAAATTATAATGTAACAGGAATTTCTGAGTTCCTTGAGAAGTAACACTGTCGATCATTTTCCCATCCATTTTTGTTCCAAGAGTGGCTGAACAAAGAGATTGTGTTTCACCTCTTGTAAAGATTGAAGAACCGTGTGCACCAGGAAGATAATCTACCTGTCCCCAGATAGGACGAATTTTAGTAGTTGCCCGGCCATCAAGACGAATTCCTTCGTCCAGAATCATACGGCGCATGGCTTTTTTTTCTACATCCTCGAAATAACGGTTGATTAATTTGTCATTTATATTTAGATCAATATTTTCATTTTCAGCATTTTCAGCATTATATGAAACGATATAATCATCAACGATTTTCTGGAAAGCAGCTCCACGTTCTTTTTTTCCGGGGATTAATTGTTTTACAGTATCATAGCATTTCTGATAAAGATCTGCGTGAACTTTTGCTTTAAGATCTTCATCATTTATTTCGTGACAATATGTTTTCTTAATCTTTCCAACTTCAGCGGCGAGTTCATCCTGAAGTTTACATTGAGCCTTGATAGATATATGTGCTACTTTGATTGCTTCCAGCATTTCCTCTTCGCTCACTTCGTCCATCTCACCCTCAACCATCATGATGTTGTCGTATGAAGCACCAACCATAATGTCAATGTCACATTTTTCAAGCTGATCACTGCTTGGGTTGATAATAAATTTACCGTCCAGACGTCCTACTCTTACTTCAGAAATAGAACATTCAAAAGGAATATTGGAAACCTGAATAGCAGCTGATGCAGCTAATCCGGCTAAAGAATCCGGCATAACATTTTCATCGGCTGAAATTAAGGAAATCATTACAGCAGTCTGTGCATGATAGTTTGATGGGAAAAGAGGACGCAGAGCTCTGTCTACTAATCTTGAAACTAAAATTTCATCATCAGAAGGGCGAGATTCTCTTTTCATAAAACCACCAGGGAAACGGCCTGCAGCTGCATATTTTTCACGATAATCTACGGAAAGTGGCATAAAATCGACGTCTTCGCCTGCTTCATCAGCAGAAACAACAGTCGCCAGAAGCATAGTACCCCCCATTTTGACTACTACCGCACCATCTGCCTGTTTTGCAAGACGACCGGTTTCAATTGAAATTGTACGTCCGTCGCCAAGATCAATTGTTTTGATAATACCTTGATTCATAAATAAAATTTAGAACATTAATAATAGGGAAAAATCATCCGTGGTGGGGATTTTACAGAAAATTCTATCGCTTTTAGCAAAAAAAGAGGCATAAAAGCCTCTTAATTTTATAATTGCTGACGTAAACCAAGTGACTTAATCAGACTACGATATTTTTCAATATCTTTTCTTTTTAGGTATTTAAGTAAACTACGGCGTTTACCAACCAGTCTTACCAGCGAATGCTGTGTGCTAAAGTCTTTTCTGTTCTTTTTCAGATGTTCTGTCAGATTAGAAATACGGAAGGAGAATAATGCAATTTGTCCTTCGATAGAACCTGTGTTTGTGACACTCTTACCGTACTGTTCAAAAATCTCTTTTTTCTTTTCTGTAGTTAAATACATGTTGTTTATTTTTATTAGTGATACCATATTTAAATCGCTGCAACTTATAACAACTTAGATGGCAACGACTTAAAATTAATATTAAAATCTCGTCAAAAGTAAATAAAATTCTTGATTTTTCACCTAA
>JAENXA010000287.1 GCA_016649735.1 Prolixibacteraceae bacterium
ATATAATTAATGTTTAAACTTTTTGCCGGGAGAAGGATGTTGTCTTTTTCTAATTCTTTGTATGATATACCTATTTCTCTGATTAATTCATTTCTGCCTATTTCATAAAAACGTGGATAGTTTCCGTAATAAACAACACCCATCTTATCTGTGTCTGCATAACACACTCTTATTTTTGTGTCTCTGATTATCATGTTTTTTTATTTAAGAGGGGAGTTTGGTTCTTTTGACATGACGTAATAGATTAATTTATTCATTATTCCCGGAATAATTTTTTCCAGAAATACTGCAACTTTGCCTTCTGTAAAGGTCAGTATAATCTGATTTTTTCTCTTTTTTACGGCATGTATAATATGACCGGCACATTTTTCTGCTGACATCATCTTGTTTTCTTTTCTTGGAGTTTCTCCCTGTGGTGATCCGTCAGCAGTAAGGGCTGACTTACGAACATTTGATGATGTGAAGCCTGGCGCAGCAATGAGCACATGCAATCCTTTTTTCAAATTTTCTATTCTAAGCGTATTGAGAAAACCGCGAATAGCGAATTTTGAAGCAGAATATCCAGTTCTTCCCGGAAGTCCCATATATCCTGCAATGGAAATAACACCTACAACAGACCCCTTTGTTTTAAGAAGATAGGGTAATGCAAATTTTGTACAATTTACAGTGCCCCAGAAATTAACATTCATTACCTGATGGATGACTGAAAGATCAAGATCTTCAAAAAGAGCTCTCATTGAAATCCCTGCATCATTGACAAGAATGTCTATTTTCCCGAATTTTTTTATGGTTTCTTCAATTAATTTTTTGCAGTCATCTTCTTTGCTGACATCCGTTTGCTGAATAAGAACTTCTGTTCCGTTTAGTTGTTCTTTTAATTGTTCCAGTAAATTTATTCTGCGGGCAGCAAGTGTAAGACGACATCCTTCCTGGGCAAATTTGCAGGCAATAGCTTTTCCGATTCCGGAAGAGGCTCCTGTAATTATGACTACTTTATTTTTTAAATCCATCATGATAACAAAAATATACTTTTTGTATTGAAATGTATAAAATTGTACAAAGATGTATATAATAAAAAGGAAATGGTCCACTATCGGAATTTAAAACCGGTCCACCTAAAAGAGAAAAAAGGTCGTATAAATCAAAGATTCATACGACATACAGAATTAAACTAATTATTAATTACTTTGTATTTAACCAAAATATAAAGTGTAAAATGTTAAAAATGATTAATGTAACAGAAATTCTGCTCTACAAATTTAGGGATAATTGGAGCAGTCGCAAAATTAAAAGCAAAACAAATTATAGGGGACTTCTATAATTTAATATTTTGATAATCAGATAATTATTAGTATTTTCATGGTTATTAAACCATAGGAAAATGCAAGCACAAAAATACAAAAAAACAGGAAATAGAGGATTGTTTGATGAGCAAGAAACACATCAAAGATTATCATCAATAGGGAACCCTTTGGAAATGGTAAGTAAA
>JAENXA010000051.1 GCA_016649735.1 Prolixibacteraceae bacterium
CAAAATTTCTTTCCTGCATCAGAAAAAGCTTTCATGAAAATCTTAGGAGAAGAATTTCACAGGGATATTTTTGATGATCCCAGACATACTACATGTACCGGGATTGCTTATCATTTAGATTTAATACCCTATGAGACAATTCAGGCCGTAGCAGCACGACAGTTTTCCTTGATGACAGAAGCCGGTTATAAGAATGCAGCAGTTTCATGTGTTACCTCATTCGGAATTTATTCTGAAATACTGGAAACATGGAAAGAATTTCCCGAAGAGGAAGAAAAAGCCCGGGAAAATCTTTACAAGGCTACCAAAAGAGAATTTAATATTCCTGAAAATTTATCGCATTGCAGTGATATTATTTATCACTTAAAAGACGATATTTTTAAAAAAATAAAATATCCTCTGGTAAATTTCAAAACCGGTGAGCCATTAAAAATTGTAGATCATATTGGTTGTCATTATGCAAAAATGTTTCCTGAAAGAGGAATAGGTGGTGCCGAATATGCCTGCGTGCTAACCGGAATGATTAAATCATGGGGAGGAGAAACTGTTGATTATCCCGAACGGCGTCATTGCTGTGGCTTTGGTTTTCGTCAGTATATGATTCAGGCCAACAGGGGATATTCAATTTCAAATTCTCAGAAAAAATTTGAATCCATGGAACCATACCATCCTGATGCTATACTTACAAACTGTCCCGGCTGCAATATGTTCCTTGACAGATGGCAATATGTAATCGGAGAAATGGAACATAAAACATATGGTCCTGGAATTGAAGGAATTCCGGTTTTGACCTATGAAGAGCTTGCCGGATTAGTGATGGGATACGATCCCTGGGATCTTGGATTACAGATGCATCAGACGGATTGTGAACCGTTTTTAAAAAAAATGGGTATCCCTTTTGATCCTGAAAAAAAATACAAAGGAATAAAAGGACTGAATTACGGTCAGCCCAAACTGCCAACCTTTATAGATAAAAAAACAGGAAAGCAATATTAAAAATATAGTTTATTAATATTTATAAAGGACATATAAGAGAAATTGAAGGGGAAAACAAGATTTTCCCTTTCGCTGTTAAATTATTTCCTATAACCTTTTAATCTTAACAAAAAGACAGATGAAACAAATAGTGACTATAGGAGGAGGGATTGCAGGAATAGAAGCATCAACAACACTTGCACAGATGGGATATGATGTTACCATTATTGAAAAGGATAAAAATACCGGTGGCAAGATGAACGAATGGAACGTTCTATTCCCAAATGAAAGACCGGCGACTGAAATTACCGACTACCTTTACAAAAAAATAAACAATAGCAATCTTCATATACTTACAGGTACAACTATCTCTAAAGCTACAAGAAAACCTAACGGAAGTTATTCTTTACTGACGGATAAAAATGAGAAGTTACATGCAGATACAATACTTATCAGCACCGGATTCGAACCATTTGATGCTACCAAAAAAGAAGAATACGGATATTCTATATATGAAAATGTAATAACTTCCGTTGATCTGGAAAATATGCTGAGAAAAGGTCAACCCATTCTTACTTCAAAAGGGAAAAAGCCTAAACGTATCGCTTTTATCCATTGTGTAGGTTCACGTGATGCAAAATGTGGTAATAAATATTGTTCAAGAGTTTGCTGCGTAACCGGAATTAAACAGGCCATAGAATGCAGCAGACAGCTTCCCGACTCAGAAATGTTTTGTTTCTATTTGGATATTAGGATGTTCGGACTGGAATGGGAAAAACTTTACCAGAGTGCACAAGAAGAATATAACGTTCAGTTTATCCGGGGACGGATGTCTGAAGCCTGTGAAAATCAGGACGAGAGCCTCATTATAAAGGCAGAAGATACACTTTCTGGACTTCCTTTAAAAATGAAAGTTGATTTAATTGTATTACTGGTAGGCATTACTCCGGGGAAAGGCACAAAAGATATGGCTTCAATGTTTTCTCTGGAGCGTGAAGAAAATGGTTTTTTGCATATTGACGATCCACATTTCGGAAAAAACTATTCATCAAAAAAAGGCGTTTTCATAACCGGCACCTGTGTCGGCCCTATGACAGTTGACGAAACACTTGAGAATGCCCGTTCCGCAGCTGTTGAAATTGATAATTATCTTACAAAAATAAAATAATAACAGATAAATGGTATCATTTGGATTTGAGCTATTAGACTCTAAAAGAATAGACTACAACAAGTCTGACGGTCGTCTTCTAAATGAAATTCTGGAAAAGGAACCTTCGTTTAAAAGATGTATTTCATGCGGAGGATGTACAGCCACCTGCACCGCCGGGAGTCTGACTAATTTTAATATCCGTAAAATTAATCTTATGCTTCGTCATGGTCAGACAGAAGGGCTTGAAAAGGAAATAAGCAAATGTATGCTTTGTGGAAAATGTTTTCTGGTATGTCCCAGGGATATAAACCTACGCAATGTAATTATGCTAATAAAGAAAGGTGTTCTCAAATATAATACTGAAAAGAAAAAGATTTAATTATGGATATCCCTTTTTTCGCATGGCCATTCCTTCTTGGAATAACTTTTATTATTGTTTTTTTTATTATAATTTCTATAATCTGGATAACAGGTCTTTCAGGAATTGATCGCGTAAGAATTCGCAAGAACTTTTTTACCGTAAAAACATTTCAGGCAATCTGGGAAGTATTCAGAGAATCACTCATTCATCGTAAGATGTATAAAAGAAATCCTGTATTGGGATATATGCACATGAGTTTTGCATTCGGATGGTTCCTGTTGATTGTCGTAGGTCATATTGAAGCCGCAGTTCATTATCATACATTAAATTTCCCGTTCTGGAAATCAATATTTTTCCGGTATGCCGAAACAAATCCTCCTGTAACCTTTATAGCAAAAGCCTTCTCTGCAGCTTCAGACTTTTTATTAATATATATTTTTTCAGGAGTATTTCTTGCATTGTACAAAAGGTTCAACAGCAAACCTTTTGGAATGAAAAAGACAACACATCTAAAAACAGGAGACAAAATTGCACTTATTGGATTATGGCTGATTTTCCCAACACGTTATGTTTGTGAAAGTATTACAGCAGGAATTTATCACAATGGAAGTTTCTTTACTCAGCCAACAGGAAATTTTCTCGCTTCATTTCTTCCTTTGCAATCGATTGAACTTGCTTCATGGTGGGTTTATTCGCTTTCATTAGCCGTATTCTTTTTTGCGCTGCCGGTTTCAAGATATATGCATATTCCGGTAGAGATTCTGCTAATTTTCGTTCGTAAATACGGAGTGCGGCTAAAAAAACATGTAAACGGATACACTCGTATTCAGACATTCGCCTGTTCACGCTGCGGGGTATGTTTGGACAGCTGTCAAATGATTAAGGCAAATATCAATAATTCACAATCGGTATATTTTTTAAAACAAATCCGGGGACGAAAATTAAACGACGAGCAACTGTTTAATTGTCTGCTATGTGGACGTTGTCAGAAAGACTGCCCTGTAGGTCTTGATCTTAATGATTTAAGGATCACACAAAGAATTGAATCAACAAAAACTTATAATTCAAAATATGATTATCTGAAAGGAGGAATAAGCCCTCAGGCAGATGTTGTTTATTTTACGGGTTGCATGACCCATCTTACTCCTTCTATCAAAAAGGCTATGCTTAATGTCCTTGATTATGCAAATATCAATTACTGGTTCATGGATAAAGACGAGGCCTCGTGCTGCGGCCGGCCTCTTATGCAGGCAGGTCAGTATGAGGCAGCTAAAAAACTGATAAGGAACAATACCGAAAAAATACTATCTTCAGGAGCAAAAATTCTACTCGTATCATGTCCTATCTGTTATCAGATTTTCAATGAAGACTACAAACTTCCCGGTGTAAAAGTTATGCATCATTCGGAATATCTTTTAGAACTGGTTAATCAGGGATTAATTCCTACAATAAAATTACCTGTCAATGCTGTTTACCACGACCCTTGTACATTGGGTCGGGGAAGTCATATTTATGAACCTCCAAGAGAATTACTTAAAAATTATCTTTCACTTATTCCAATGAAACAGGAAAAAGAAGATGCACTTTGTTGCGGAGGTAGTCTCGGGAATATTAAAATTGAAATGGACGAACGTAAACAAATCAGAGATGATGTGCTCGATACCTTTAAGTCTTATAATCCAGACCAGATTATTACAGCCTGTCCGCTCTGCAAAAAAACATTTGCTATGGGTACAGATATTGAAATTCATGATTTGGCGGAAGTAGTATGGAAAGGGATTTCCCGGAAGGAACATCTTGACAAAAAAATCCGATTACCTATATAATATGGTAACCGGATAATTTTTTAATTTTTGAAAATTGTTTTTTAAGTATTAACTATTTACAACTAATGCCTTAATTAAATTAGACACTTTATATATAAAAAAAACAAATTACTTTTTCCTGAAATATATTTGTATTGGTACTCCCGTAAACTCGAAAGTATCCCTTAACTTATTTTCTATATATCTGCGATACGGGTCTTTTACATATTGTGGTAAATTACAAAACAATGCAAATGACGGCGTTTCAGTAGGAAGCTGAGTAACATATTTTATTTTTACATATTTCCCCTTAATTGCAGGAGGTCCATAATGCGCTATAGCCGCAAGCAATACATTATTAAGCTCCGAGGTTTTTATTCTTCTTTTTCGATTTTCGTATACGGCTCTTGCTGCTTCCAGTGCCTTGAAGATACGCTGTTTAGTTAAAACTGAAATAAAAAGAATTGGAACATCAGTAAACGGTGCAATTCTTTCCCTGATACTATCTTCATATTCCTTTGCGGAATTACTGCTTTTCTCTTCCTCCAGATCCCATTTGTTTACGAGAATAACAACACCTTTTTTATTTTTTATAATAAGATTAAAAATATTAAGATCCTGTGATTCGACGCCACGTGTAGCATCAAGCATCAACAAACATATATCAGATTCTTCTATAGCCCTGATTGAGCGCAATACCGAATAAAATTCAATATCTTCAGTAACCTGTCTTTTTTTTCTCAGACCAGCTGTATCTACCAGATAAAAATTATGACCAAATTTATTGTAAAGCGAATCAATAGAATCTCTTGTGGTTCCGGCAACATCAGTTACAATATTCCTGTCAATTCCTGTAAGCGCATTAATAAGAGATGATTTACCTACATTTGGACGTCCTACAACAGCATAACGCGGAATTTTTTCTTCTTCCTCATTTTCTATCTGCTTCGGGAAACGAGCTACTATTTCATCCAGTAAGTCTCCTGTACCACTTCCACTAACAGCTGAAACAAAGAAAAGTTTAGATGTCAATCCCAAACTATAAAATTGCTGCGCCGCCATAACTCTATTTTCACTATCTACTTTATTAACAGCTATTACAACAGAATCCAGTTTCCCTTTTTTCCTAAGTAAATTAGCTATTTCGGTATCCAAATTGGTAATCTCATCTTTTACGTCAACGACGAATAAAATTACATCTGCCTCATCAATTGCTATTTCTACCTGTTTACAAATCTGTTCTTCAAATATATCATCTGAATTTTTTACATAACCTCCGGTATCAATTACCGAAAAATCGACACCGTTCCATACAGATTTACCGTAATTTCTGTCACGGGTTACACCCGAAACCTCATCGACTATTGCCTTCCTGCTTTCAACCAATCTGTTAAACAATGTGGATTTCCCAACATTAGGCCTTCCCACTATTGCCAAAATATTACTCATTTTTTCTTTCCTTTTTATTTAAATCGATAATTTTTTACGACTCTGTTCTACCGGGGGTCATAGCCAAAATCCTTCAATGCTTTTTTATCTTCCCGCCAGTCTTTCGCAACTTTAACATAAATTTCCAAGAAAACCTTTTTCCCGAAAAATTCTTCAATATCTATTCTTGCCTGTGTACCTACTCTTTTAAGAGCATCTCCTTTATGTCCTATTATAATTCCCTTCTGACTATCTCTTGCCACATAAATCAAACTTCTAATGCGCAAGATCTTTGGTTCATTTTTGAATTCTTCAACTTTAACTTCAACGCAATATGGAACTTCTTTTTTATAATTCAAAAGTATCTTTTCACGTATAATCTCGGAGACAAAAAACCGCTCATCCCTGTCGGTAATTTCATCTTTCGGAAAATAATCCGGTCCTTCGGGTAAAAGTTCTATAATACGATCAAAAATAGGTGCTACATTAAATTTCTCAATTGCAGAAATAGCAAATATCTCAGCCTTTGGTAATAATTCTTTCCATGACTGAATAATTTCTTCAACTTTTTCCTGATACGAAAGATCAATCTTATTAATAAGCAGAATTACAGGTGCCTTGGAATTTTGTATTTTTTCCAGATACTTAATATTCTTATCTATTGTCTCTACCACATCAGTAACATACAGAATTACATCCGCATCAATCAATGCAATATCGACAAACTTCAACATAGACTGCTGAAGCTTATAATTTGGCTTCAAAATCCCTGGCGTATCTGAATAAACAATCTGAAAATCATCTCCACTTACTATGCCCTTTATCCTGTGACGGGTGGTCTGCATCTTCTTAGTAATGATAGATAGTTTTTCCCCGACAAGAACATTCATAATGGTCGACTTTCCTACATTAGGATTTCCTATAATATTAACAAAACCTGATTTGTGTGCTGTCATGAAATCTTTTTATTTTGTATCAAAGATATAATTAATTTACACCATCTTTAAATAATTTATTTCCATTTTGGTCAGAAATCTCCATTTTCCACGAGGTAACTTTTTCTTGGTAAGACCAGCAAAAAATACACGATCAAGCTGAGCAACTTTATATCCCATATGAAGAAAAATTCGTCGCACAATTCTGTTTCTTCCGGAATGTATCTCAACACCAACTGTTTTCCTGTCCTCAGGATCAGAATAATCAATATTATCTGCAGCTATCCATCCGTCTTCAAGTTCAAAACCTTTTTTAATGGCAAGTCTGTCTTCTTCTTTCAATTCTTCAGTTAATGTAACCTGGTAAATTTTCTTTTTTTCAAAACTAGGATGAGTAAGTTTCTTTGCAAGTTCACCATCATTGGTAAAAAGCAACAGTCCTGTAGTTGCCATATCCAATCTGCCTACAGGATAAATTCTCTCTGTGCATGCTCCTTCTATAAGTTCCATAACTGTATGTTCTGCATGCGGATCATCCAGAGTAGTAACATAACCTCTTGGTTTATTTAAAATCAGATAAATTTTCTTTTCTATTACTAAAGAATTATCATTATAAGACACTGAATCGGTCTTTTTTATTTTTGTCCCCATCTTTGTGACGACAATACCATTTACCTTAATTTTCCCATCTGCAATTATTTTGTCGGCATCTCTCCTGGAGCATACTCCTGAATTGGCAATATAACGATTAAGCCTTACCTCTCCATTCCCTGTAATAGGAGTATCCTCTTCATGATAATTATTTTTACAATTTTCACGATTCTCATTATATCTTTTATCCTTAAAAAAGTCAGTTTTCTCTCTCATTATTAAAAGTTTGATACAAATATCTAAAAAAAAACAGCAATGATTGATTTTGCCGGAAAATAAATTCTAAAATTCAGGTTACGTAACATATCCTACTATAAGTTATTCTCCTGATTTGTCACGTTTCTTATTTTTTCTACTTAAAAATCCTTTTCTCTTTTTTTCCACTACAGGTGTACTTTTCAATAACTCAGCTTTCTTTTTATCTTCTTTGTAATTTCTATATTCTACTAAAATTGCATCCAGTACATCAAATTCTGTTGAATGATCATTAAGAGGAGTTTTAGCATTAAAATAAATCATAAAAGAATCGACCGACTGTTCCTCTATACCGGTCATTTTCATTATAGTATCCCTATTGTAATAAACAGATATACGCTTCCATGACTTCTGGGAAATAATATTATCACGCACATCCCGTTTCTCCTTTTCCTTCTTACTCAGATGATAATGCATAAAAGAAATCGGAGAAGAAACAGCATTATACCATTTAGGTCTTTCATTAAAATCATCTCCTCTCAACTCAGGAGATATACTGTCTGGTTTTCCTGTAGATATACCATATAAATTTAACTTCGGAGCTTCTTCCCTTACTGTTACCTCTCCTATTGCATATCTTACAGGTTCCATCCTAAAAACTACCAGATTGTTATTTTTATAATAATCAGAAGAAATATGTATATATTTTTTTTTAAACCCAATAGCAGATACCGCCAAACTGTCAATGTTAAGCATTTCAATTGAAAACGAGCCATCTTCTGCGGCTGTTGTTCCTGAATGATCTCTCATATTAACTATGTGAGCAAACGGAACAGATGTCCCGTCTTTCTGATTTACTATTCTACCTTCTAACTGAACCAGTATAGGGTCAATCAGCACCATATTTTCCTGTGCCTGCACAAGCGAAATAATTCCCATAAAAAAAATAATATAGCAAACCAGGTTTCTCATATCTCTGCAAAAGTAGCTAAATATGTTGAAAATGTAGACTAAAATAAAATGCTTAACACTCTTTAGCCTAATTTAATAAACGTTTTCATCAATCAGGTCATGATTCCAGAATCCACATAACAGAAAAATATTCTAAATGTATACGGTAAACCGAATCCTGCAACCTGAATTTAGTTTACTACTTTAGAGAAATCCTTGGAAATAATATCTTCAGGTTTAAATTACATCAATCTTTTTATTCGATCCATAGCCTCTATAACCTGAGAACGATCGGCAAAAGATGAGAAGCGGAAATATCCTTCTCCACGTGATCCGAATCCTGAACCGGGAGTTCCCACTACATTGGCATCATTCAAAAGTTTATCAAAGAAATCCCATGATTTCATGTTATTTTTTGTTTTAAGCCATATATAGGGAGCATTAATTCCTCCGTAAACTTCATATCCCAATAAAGAAAGGCTTTCTCTCATTATTCTTGCATTTTCAAGATAATATGCAATAACTACCTTAACCTCTTTTTGCCCCTGATCTGATAAAGCAGCGGCTGCAGCCTTCTGTACAGGATAAGAAACACCATTAAATTTAGTTGTATGACGTCTCATCCACAAAGGTCTTACCTGATGCAGATTTCCCTGTTCATCATAAGCCTTTAATTCATCAGGTATAATTGTATAGGCACAACGTGTACCGGTAAATCCGGCAGTTTTTGAAAAACTTCGGAACTCAATTGCAACTTCTTTAGCTCCTTCAATTTCATATATAGAATGAGGAATGTCAGGTTCTGTAATAAAAGCCTCATATGCAGCATCATATAATATAATACTTTTGTTTTTACGTGCATAATC
>JAENXA010000256.1 GCA_016649735.1 Prolixibacteraceae bacterium
CCGAAAACCAGAATTTTGACGTTACTACCAGGGAAATGAATTTCTATGCAGGGATAAATGTAGAAATTAATAATGTATGGTCGGTTTTCTCTTCTGTTTCACTTCTTCATTATAATATTGAAGAATACGTAGGTGACAGTTCTTTGTTTTATTCATATAACGATAAATACTCCGATAAATTTATAGGATTAGCTCTCAATGCAAAAACACAACATATCGATTGGTTTCTATCAGGTAATTATATTGGAGGAGAAAAGGTAAAACGCTGGCAGACAGGAGCAGATGTTACATTCTATCCATTGCAGCAAAAGAATCTTTATTTTACAGCATCATTTTTTGCCATAAATCTTAATGAATCTGATTTTTCTACTGAATGGAACAACTTATACCGTTTTAAATTGGGCAGAAAAATAGGTAAGTCATGGCTGGAAATAAATTACAGCAAAGGAAATCATAAATATTTTGCCGATGCTAACGGTCTTGTAATCTACAACATGGGCGAAAATATTAAGCAAATAGCCGGGCTAAATTTTTCATTTCCACTATTTAACAGACATTGGTGGTTCTCTTTTTATTACCGCTATATTGACTACGAAGGCAAAACTATTTATTACGATGAAGATTATATAGTATCCTCATCGTATGACAAATACACATACAATAATCAATCATTTACAGGAGGTTTATCATGGTATTTCTAAAAAGAACAATGCTTTTAATTCTTTGTCTGTGGGGCGGTATTTTGTTTGCTCAATCAGAAAGTCCTCTTAACAAGGCATTCATAAAAAGCTTTACACTGGAGGAAAAACAAAATTACAATGCAGCTGCCCAGACATTACTAAATGTATATCAGGAAGACAGCTATGAGACTAATCTAAGAATTGGATGGCTGCTGTATAAGGCAAATAAATACAAGGAATCTATAATATATTATACAAGGGCAATTAATCTTATGCCCTATTCTATTGAAGCTAAACTTGGGGCTTCGCTGCCTGCATCATCACTTAACTTATGGGATAGCGTACTTAAATTATATGGTGATGTTTTAATGGTAGATTCAAAAAACACCAAAGCATTATACAATACCGGACTTATATATTATAACCGTGGCTCGTATATACAGGCATTACGCTATTTTAAGGAACTGCACAACCTATACCCCACTGATTATGATGCAATTCTAATGCATGGATGGACTAACATAAAAATGGGCAAACTACGCGAAGCTAAAGTTATTTTTAACCAGCTGTTATTGCTCTATCCTGACGACGAATCAGGACTGGAAGCCATTAAGATTCTGGAATAAAAAAAATTGAGCCGGCTACTCTTAAAACTAATATTACTGAAAAAAAGACAGAAAAATGATTTTTAAAGCAGTATTTTCACATTGCTTCTTACTTTAGAATTTAATCATATATGAATATTATAGAAACTTCTATTCCGGGTGTTGTTATTATTGAACCACGAATTTTTAATGATGAGCGTGGTTATTTTTACGAGTCGTTTTCGCAGCGTGAATTTGAGAAAATGGTTTTAAAAACTGTTTTTATTCAGGATAATGAATCGAAATCTTCTTACGGCGTTTTAAGGGGATTGCATTTTCAAAAGGGTAAATATTCTCAGAGTAAGATGGTTAGCTGCGTTAAGGGACAGGTTTTGGATGTGGCTGTTGATATTAGAAAGGGCTCTCCTTATTTCGGAAAATGGGTTTCTTGTCTGTTATCTGATGAGAATCACAGATGCTTTTTTATTCCACGTGGTTTTGCTCATGGTTTTTCGGTGCTTAGTAAGGTTGCTGTTTTTCAGTACAAATGCGATAATTATTATGCTCCTGATAAGGAAGGTGCTATTTTGTGGAATGATCCGTCTTTAAATATTAACTGGCAGATTCCTGATGATAAGATTATTCTTTCGGAAAAAGACCTGAAACATCCTTTGTTAAAGGATTGTGATTGTCTTTTTGATTATAAGGAGGATTTATACAAATAAAAAAAGATACAGAC
>JAENXA010000289.1 GCA_016649735.1 Prolixibacteraceae bacterium
ATATCTTCCACTTCAGTTTCAGTTTTATGTAATTTATCCTGACAAAATTTTATTAGCTGTGAAATTCGTTTTACCCTTTGCGATAATTCGTCAACATCCAGTTCTTCGTTTTCGATTTTACCAAGAATATCGTCTATTTCTGATACAGCATTTTTATAAGTCATCTTCTCGTTTTTCATAACTTTTTATATTTATAATTTTTCCTGAAACCTCACCGTCAAAAAATCTGGTCATGAGAGAGTCTCCTTTTCCCAGGTGTTTTATAGATTTAACAATTTTACCATCTTTATAATTAATAGAATATCCTTTTTTCAGAACATTAACAGGATCTAATAATTTATTCTTCTGTAAATAAAAGATTAATCTGTTTGTTTCTGATTTTAGCATACCTGGTAAATTTTCTTTTAATTTTTCAATATACTGTTTATTACGGTTTCTCTCCTTTTTAAAGCCGTAACTAATAGCCGGTTTTAATTTATTTTCAATATTTTTTAGCAGTAAAATTCGTTCTTTTAATTTTTTTATTCCATATAATTCAAGACGATTCTGATCTTTTTGGAATATGTTCATCTGATGATCCAGAAAGTTGGAAACCGAATTTTTAAGTTTAATCATATTAATATTAAACCGGTGCTCTTCTTTATTTTGTTTCAAAAGAAAATCTTTCTTAATACGATTAACCATATCAGTTAAAAACTTATGTTCTCTGTCAATAATATTTTCAGATATCTTACAAAAGCGGTATTGTGCATCTGATAAATAAAGATCCAGGGAAACTGCACGGTTTATCAAAAATTCTGCGACAGCAGTTGGTGTTTTTAGCTGAGTGTTGGCAACAAGATCAATTACAGTATTATCCTTGTCGTGACCGATGCCTGTAATAATAGGGATAGGGAACTGCGATACATTTGATGCAAGATTAAAATCATCGAAACTCGTAAGGTCAAGTTGTGCTCCACCTCCGCGTATTATAACAACCACATCAAAAAAATCCTCATATTGAAAAATACTATTTAATGCATTTATAATAGAAGGTGAAGTCTGGTTCCCCTGCATAAGAGCAGGGAACAGCTTGGTATAAAAATGAATATTAGAGGAATTGTTTTCCAGTTGTTTTACAAAATCCTGAAGTCCGGCAGCTGTCGGAGAAGAAATTATAGCAATCTTTTGCATTACCAAAGGAAGTTCCAGTTCTTTATTCATGTCAATGACACCGTCATTTTTTAGACGCAGAAGAATTTTCTGCCTTTTAATGGACATGTCTCCAAGTGTATAACTTGGATCAATATCCTTTATATTAAGGCTTAGCCCGTAAACAGAATGAAAATCCACTGAAGCTGAAAAAAGAATAGTAAGACCCTGGGAAAGAGACTGACCTGTAGTTTTTTCAAAATAAGGTTTTAGCATTCTAAAGGTGTTTGCCCATATGGTACCTCTGGCACTTGCCAGAATTTTCTTTTTATCCTCATCCATTTCAAC
>JAENXA010000199.1 GCA_016649735.1 Prolixibacteraceae bacterium
ATTTATTTATGTGCCGAGATAATTTTTTAGCAGATGATTACTATATTGTTTTTTTAATTTTTTTATAGTTCTTTCTTTTATCTGACGTACACGTTCACGTGTTAAGCCCATTATATGACCTATTTCCTCCAACGTGTGCTGTCTGTTATCTATGAGGCCGTAATAATAGCGAATTATATCTGCATCTCTTTTATCTAAAAAAGATAAGGTTCTTTCTATTTCTTTTTCCAGGGATTTTATAATAAGATCTTTATCGGGACTTTTTGTATCGTTATAGCAGAATATGTCATAAAAAGTATCTGTCTTATCATCATGAACAGGCGCATCCATTGATATAGGTCTCGATGAATATATAATAGCATTTTCAACTGTCCCTAAACTGGTTTTTATCTTGCCTGCAACTTCTTTTGCTGTTGGTTCTCTTTTATATTCCTGAGCCAGTGATGAATATGTTTTGTTGATTTTACTTATAATTCCTATTTTATTCAGTGGTAAGCGGACTGTACGTGAATTTTCAGCCAAAGATTGCAGTATAGACTGACGAATCCACCAGACTGCATATGAAATGAATTTAAACCCTTTTGTTTCGTCGAATCGTCGTGCTGCTTTTATCAAACCTACATTTCCCTCATTTATCAAATCGATAAGACTCAAACCCTGATTTTGGTATTGTTTTGCAACAGAAATAACAAATTTTAGATTGGCCTTTACCAGTTCTTCAAAAGCGTTATTATCACCTTGTCTTATTTTTTTGGCAAGTTCTACTTCCCTTTTGAAATCTATTAACTTTACTTTACTGATTTCATGCAGATATTTATTCAGCGATAAAGATTCACGATTGGTGATTTGTTTAACAATTTTTAATTGTCTCATAGGAATAGTATTTAGGTTTTTTTATTTTTTTTATTTCAATCAGTTTCTTCCGAGAAGGAAATAATCAAAAGTTTTCTGAATTTATATAAAATTTTTATATGATCTATTTATTATTACCTATTTCTGGTAATTAAATTTCTATAATAGTTCTGTAATATTGGAAATATATAGCCGGATACTTTAAAATAGTTATTAAGGGATTAAACGTATTTAAGCATGAAAATTAGATTTTAATAAAAAAGCATATTTGTTTATAACGAATTATATTAATTTATATGTATGATTAATATATAATTACTTTTGTATTTTTATATGTTATATTTTTAAATTAATATTGTCTTTTTTAACAAATGATTTTATTTATATTGATTTATCTTCTTTTTTTTGTGTTATAAATTCATATTAATTATAATTGTATAAAATTTAATTTGAACGAATTTCCTAGTTAATTTCAGAATAATAAAAAATCTTCCAATTCTCGAGGATAAAAAAATAAACTTTTCAAAAATGTATGATATTATTGAATTAAGCAAGAAGTTACTTCCTGAATTAAAGGATATAGCTAAAGAGCTTAAAATCAAAAAAATAGAATCTTTCAAAAAACAGGATTTAATTTATAAAATCTTAGATACCCAGGCTATAATTTCTTCTGAAAGAAAGAATGTTAATCCCAATAATAAAAGGGTAAAACCGGAGAAAAAATTTACTTCGAAAAAAACAGAACCTGAAACTGTTAGTAATGACAATGTTCCTGAGGCTTCTAGAAAAAGACGCCGTACTGTATCTGTTTTAAAAGCAGCTGTGGCGTTTGATTTTGTGCGTAAACAAAAAGGAAATGCGACTCAGGATACAAAAGAACCTGAGAAACCTCAGATTGTAAAAGCTGTTGAAAAAGCAATTCCAAAAGCAATTCCAAAAGCAGTTCCAAAAGCAGATAATCCTGTATCTAATCCTGTAAAACAGGATGATAAGGAAAAAGTACAGCCAAATAATCAGAATAATCAGAATACATATCGTAAAAAATTTGTCAAAAGAGATAATTCAGGAAAATTATCTTATCAGAATAATCAGAATCGTCCACCTTATCAGAATGTCAATGGTGTAAAAGAAAGACCTTTCGAATTTGAAGGAATTATTAACAGTACAGGTGTTTTGGAAATTATGCCTGACGGATACGGATTTCTGCGTTCTTCAGATTATAATTATCTTAATTCACCGGATGATATTTATGTTTCTCAGTCTCAAATAAAATTACTTGGTCTTAAAACGGGAGATACCGTAGAGGGTACCATTCGTCCTCCAAAAGAAGGCGAAAAATATTTTCCTTTAATTAAGGTAGTTGAAATTAACGGTCGTACACCTGATTATATCAGAGATCGTGTTCCTTTTGATCATCTTACACCTTTATTCCCTGATGAAAAATTTAACTTAACCGGAAACGGACATGACAATATTTCTACACGTGTTGTGGATTTGTTTACTCCCATAGGTAAAGGACAAAGAGGACTTATAGTGGCACAGCCTAAGACAGGTAAAACCATGTTGCTGAAGGAAATTGCCAATGCAATTGCAGCCAATCATCCAGAGGTATATATGATCGTTTTACTTATTGATGAGCGTCCTGAAGAAGTTACAGATATGGCAAGAAGTGTAAATGCAGAAGTTATTGCTTCAACCTTTGATGAACCTGCTGACCGTCACGTACGGATAGCCGGAATGGTTCTTGAGAAAGCTAAACGTCTGGTAGAATGTGGACATGATGTAGTGATTCTTCTAGATTCCATTACACGTCTTGCCCGTGCTTATAATACAGTTGCACCTACTTCAGGTAAGGTCCTTTCAGGAGGTGTAGATGCCAATGCATTGCATAAACCAAAACGTTTCTTCGGAGCTGCCAGAAATATTGAAGGAGGAGGATCTCTTACAATTTTGGCCACAGCGCTTACGGATACCGGTTCAAAAATGGATGATGTTATTTTTGAGGAATTCAAAGGAACGGGAAATATGGAACTCCAGCTTGATCGTAAGTTGTCTAATAAGAGGATTTTCCCTGCTGTCGATATTGTTGCTTCGAGTACAAGAAAGGATGATTTACTTCATTCCAAAGCAGTACAGAATAAAATCTGGATATTAAGAAATTATCTTGCAGATATGAATTCTCAGGAAGCTATGCAGTTTATAAGAGACAGGCTCATGAATTCCGGATCCATCGAGGAATTCTTAATCTCAATGAATGATAATTGATAATTATTTTTAATAAAAATATAAAAAAAGCTGACTTCAATAAAGTCAGCTTTTTTTTGAGTAACGATTACAAAACCGGCA
>JAENXA010000037.1 GCA_016649735.1 Prolixibacteraceae bacterium
ACCAACATACTAATCCTACTAATTCAGAAGAAAACAAATATCTTATTTTACAAAATATTTGTGGTTCTTAATTGTATCACAAAATAAATAAAACGTAACAAAATAATTATATAACTTTGTATCTTTTAAAGATATTTTACCTCTATTAAATAAAATCTATTGGAAACAGATATAAAATCAAAATTAAACCTATTATTTACAACTCATTTCAAAAATGAGGAAACAATATCATGCATACAACTTCCTGTTTCAGGATCCAGTCGTCTGTATTTTAGAATAATAGGTCCTTATAATAATGCTATAGGAGTATGGAATAATGATGTAAAAGAAAACATTGCTTTTCTTGAATTTTCAAAATCTTTTTTAAGCAGTGGAATAAATGTTCCGCAAATATATGAAGTCAGTAACGATAAAATATATTACCTGCTTGAAGATTTAGGTTCTATGACCTTATATGATTATCTGACAGAAACGCGTAAAAAAGGAATTTTCCCAGAAAACATTATCAATTTATACAAAAAGGTTCTAACTGAACTTCCAAAAATACAGATTACAGCCGGCAAAAATATTAACTATAATGTCTGTTATCCAAGAAATGCCTTTGACCGTCAGTCAATGATGTGGGATCTTAATTATTTTAAGTATTATTTTTTAAAACTTGCAAAAATTAATTTTAACGAACAATTGCTTGAAGATGATTTTTTATCCTTCACTGATTTTTTACTTAAAGCAGACAACTCTTTTTTCTTATATCGTGATTTTCAGTCAAGGAATATCATGATTAACGGAGAAAAAATTGGATTTATTGATTATCAAGGCGGTCGCAGAGGATCACTGCAATATGATCTGGCATCATTGCTTTATGATGCCAAGGCTGATATCCCCGATTATGTTCGTAAAGAATTATACTCCTTTTATATAAAAGAGTTAGAAAAATATCCGTCTGTAAAACAATCAGATTTTGAATTGTATTATCCCGGATTTGTTATTATCCGTATTCTTCAGTCAATGGGAGCTTATGGTTTTAGAGGATTTTATGAAAAAAAGAAACATTTTCTAAAAAGTATACCATTTGCGTTGGATAACATGAAACAGATTCTTAATGATTACCCTTCATTTAAGAGATTTCCGGAACTTTACAATTCTTTAATAAAAATAACTGAATCAAATTATTTAAGAAGTCTGGGTACCCCAAAGAATAAACTAACCATTGATATTTGCAGTTTTTCCTACAAAAAAGGAATACCTGAAGATTCATCAGGAAACGGAGGTGGATTTGTTTTTGATTGTCGTGCCGTTCATAATCCCGGAAGATACGAGCCATACAAAAAATTAACAGGCAGAGATCAGGAAGTAAAAAAATTCCTGGAAGAAAAATCAGATATGTCAGAATTTCTTGTACCAATTTTCTCTTTACTTGATCAAACAACAAAGAAATATATTTCCTGCGAATATACACATTTGAAAATTTGTTTTGGTTGTACAGGCGGACAACATCGTTCGGTATACGCAGCAGAAAGGACAGCTCTGCATTTAAAGAAGAAGTTCCCTGTTTTCGTATATCTTGTACACAGAGAACTAAAAAAATAAAGATATAACCAGAAACTATCAGCTAAAAAGAAAGGCTTCCTAATTTAAGTTAGGAAGTCTTTCTTTTTATGAAGTATCTACACCTCTTATTATGCGATATCTTATTTCAACATCTGATTACATGCATCTATAAGTGAAAGAGCATTTTTATTAGTTGCATCAATAGCAACAGCCTGCTTTAATACCTTAACAGCAGAAGAAAAAGTAGTTTTAGATTCTGACAAAGCTTTTTTATACGAATCATCTGTGGTTTTTATTGCTCCGCTTTTAACTTTTGCATTGGCTTTTGAAAGAACTTCTACTCCTTTTTTATATATGTCATTACCTTCAGAAACATATATATTGGCAAGAGATTTTTTTAATTTAGAACTATTGGGATAAGCACTTACTCCGTCTTCCAATACTTTTTTATATGCGGCCATATCACCAGTTTTTTCTATCGCAAGAGCCTTTAAATAAGTAGATTTATCAGGATTATAATTTTCACTTGCTGCTTTACCGAAAAGGTCACTTGCTACTTTATACATTTTACCTTTATAGGCAGCTATTCCTGAATTATAATAAAGACTTCCCTTATCTGTATTACCGGCATCAATTGCTGCTTTATATGAAGCTATTGCTTCTTTAGTTTTAGATAACTTTGTATAAGTTTTTCCAAGCAATTCATAAGTCTGAGGTAAATTAGCTTTTGCCTCAACAGCTTTATTTAGGTATTTTATAGCTGCTTTATATTTTTTTGCCTGAAAAGCAGCAAAACCAATATTATAATTAATGGCATCATCAACTTTTGTTTCACCCATATTACCCATAGCAGATTCATAAAGAGTAAAAGCCTGAGCGTAATTTTTAGCTTTTAATGCTGCGTTTGCATTATTAATTAATGTTGCTGCATCCTGTGAAAAACCAATAGATACAACCGAAAATAAAATTACAAACAATAATAAAATACGTTTCATTTTTTAAATTTTTATAGTAGTTATTGAATATTTATTTAAATCTTAACTTTTTCAAAAATAACAAGAAAGATTTAATTATAAGAAATAATACAAATTTCTTTTATACATACGTTATTAGAAAAATAGATAATATAATAGTAAAAATAATTAGTTTTTAGTTCTTCTGCATAAAATTACAAAAATATACGAAAGAACATACAACAATATCAAAAAAGCGATAACATATATAAGCAGACTAATTTTTGTATAAGAATGCAACCTTCCAAAAGACATAACACCAAAAACTACAGAAAAGATATATAAAACAAAAAGTGATATTGCCCATATTTTAGATTTATATTTAGTTATAAAAACAACTGATAATATCCATCCTGCAGAAAGTACGGCCCAAATCAAAAATTCATTTTTAGCATCCCTGACATAGCTAAGAATTGTCAGTACAACAGGAATAACAGTAAAAAGATATAGTATTCGCATAAGACTTTGGTACATTTTAGCCTCTGCTTTTCCATTATTAAAAACTGGGAAAAATCTTTTTTCCCCTAATGAAGAAGGTAATTCTTCATTACATGACAATCCTCGCTGTTCAGCCATTTCCCTGGCTACGTCTACTGAAAGCAATTGATAATCTTGCCCATGTTTTAAAATATCCAAAATCTGGTTGTCTGAATAATCCCGATATCTCTTTTCAAGCTCTTCTCTTGTAGGTAATTTCATAAATTTAAAAGTTTTCGGGCTGTTTCCATAGCTTCAGTCAATGCCCCTTTTCCACCAAGCATCTGTGCCAGCTCCTCAATACGTTCTTCCTGCGAAAGTTCCCTGATAGAGGTATAAGTTCTCCTGTCATCATCTTTCTTAAACACTTTAAAATGATGTTCTCCTTTACCTGCAATTTGAGGAAGATGAGTGATATTAATAATCTGCATATTCACAGACATATCTTTTAGTATAGTCCCCATATTTACTGCAACCTCTCCTGATATCCCTGTATCTATTTCATCAAAAATAATTGTAGGTAAAGATTTACTATCAGTAATTAACGACTTTATAGCCAGCATCACACGGGAAATTTCTCCACCGGAGGCAATTTTTGAAATTTCATTTAAGTCGGAATTTTTATTAGCAGAAAATAAAAACTGCAGATCATCAATACCACAAGGCCCAGGTTTATCCATCCTCTGAAAATCAATTTTAAAAGAAGCGTGAATTATAGATAGCCTTTTCAATACATCTACTACTGATTTACATATTTTATCAGCTACTTCTTTTCTCCGTTTACTAATTTCCTCTGCTCTATTTATCAGATCAGAATAAAGCTCATATAATTCTTTTTTCAGCAGTGCTATCTGGCTATCATAAGAATTTACCTGTTCTAATTTAGAAAAAGCTTCGTCCCTTAAATCAATTAATCCCTGAACAGTAACAACTTTATATTTTTGCTGAAGAGAATAAATCAGATTTAGACGTTCTTCAACTAACCTCATTCTTTGTGGATCATCCTCAGTCTGCTCAGCTATCGAATAACATTCTCCTGTTATATCTTTTAGTTCTATATAACAGGATTCAAGACGATCTTTTATCTCTTTTAAAGATGGAAGAAACTCCATCATATTTCCAATACTGGAAATATTTTCTTTTAACTCTGAGAGCAAACTATTATCATTATTCTCCATAAAATCAGACAGCTGCCCCAACGTCAATTTTATTTCTTCTGCATGACCAAGCTGTTTCTGTTCAATTTCCAGATTTTCCTGTTCATCAGGCTGTAACTTCGCTTCGTTTAATTCCTGATATTTAAAATTAAGATATTCAAAACTGGCTTTTTCATGCACTCTTTTTTCTGACAATACTTCAATCTTTTTATACGTTTCTTCCCACTTTTTATAAGCAATATTATATTGTTCCAGAAATTGATTATTATTTGCCACTGAATCTACCACATTTAACTGAAAAAGATGGTTCCCCAACTCCAGATTTTTATGCTGTGAATGTATGTCAATTAATTTTCCGGAAATAATTTGAATGGTTTTAATAGAAACCGGAGTATCATTAATAAAAGCACGAGATTTACCACTAGGTGTGATCTCCCTTCTTAGAATTGTCTGATCATCATAATCAACATCTTCATGATTGAAAAGTTCTTCAAGTCCGTATCCTTTAATAACAAAAGATCCTTCTACAATACATTTCTTCTTTTTATCCTGCAGAACACCGGAATTCGCACGTTGCCCCATAATCAAGCCTATAGCTCCCAGAATTATAGATTTTCCGGCTCCTGTTTCCCCAGTAATAATATTAAACCCTGAATAAAAATCGATTGACAAATTATCAATCAGAGCATAATTAGAAATATAAAGATGTTGAAGCAAGGTTGTTTATTTTAGTTAATCTTATTTTATTATCAAAAATAAAAAAATAATCGTAATTTACTCTATTTATAATATGTAAAACTATTATATATAGTATAAATCACTGAATTTAAAATCCTAACGAAATTATTACCACAAAATATTATTTTAAATATGTGATACTTAACCTTAACCATCCGAAACTTTGTGTTCAGGTTAAGAAAATAAGTTCAGACTTTACTTTTAAGCCTTTCGGTTATAAGAGCAACAATATCCTTTGCAACTTCTTTTTTATCTTTTAGTGGATAATTTATGATAGAACCGTTATCTGATAAAACAGAAATTTTATTGGTATCAAAACCAAAACATGCTCCTTTATCTGTGAGAGAATTCAATACAATAAAATCCAGATTCTTTTTATTAAGTTTTTCCTTTGCATTTTCCATTTCATGATCTGTCTCCAGTGCAAAACCAACAAGAAGTTGATTTTCAGTTTTAATAGATCCCAGACGTGAAGCAATATCATCATTGGGTATAAGACTTAAAGAAAAACCATCCGATGTTCTTTTTATTTTTCTCTTTTCGGATATGTTTTCTACTCTAAAATCAAATACTGCTGCACACATAACAGCACCATCAGTATCAGGAAAAATTTTTAAACATTCAGCCTCCATTTCCCGAGCAGATTCAACTTTTATTATCTTAATAAAAGGATGACTGATTTCCAGATTTACAGGCCCACTAACAAGAGTAACACTCGCTCCTTCTTCGGCAAGTGATTGTGCAATGGCAAATCCCATCTTTCCTGAAGAACGATTCCCTATATAGCGTACAGGATCTATTTTCTCATAAGTAGGACCTGCTGTTACTAAGAAAGATTTATTATAAAGTTTTTTTGGGGATGAAAAGAAAGATATAACTTTAGAAATTATTTCCTCCGGTTCCTGCATACGTCCTTTTCCTGAGAGTCCACTTGCAAGTTCTCCTTCTCCTGGCTCCAGTATAATTTGCCCATAAGATTTTAAAGTTTGCAAATTTTTTTGATTAGCAGGGTATCTGTACATATCCAAATCCATTGCAGGAGCTACCATAACAGGACACTTTGCAGAAAGTACCGTAGTAATTAAAAGATTATCACAAACCCCTGTTGCCATTTTTGCAATAGTACTGGCCGTAGCAGGTGCCACAAGTAAAAGATCAGCCCACAAACCCATATCTACATGAGAATGCCATGTGCCATCATTAGCCACAAAAAACTCCGAAGCTACAGGTTTACCCGAAAGGGCACACATTGTAACCGGAGTTATAAATTCTTTTGATGCAGGAGTCATTATAACCTGCACTTCAGCACCTTCCTTTACCAATAATCTGACAAGAAAAGCGGCTTTATAAGCGGCAATACTACCACTAATTCCTAAAAGTATATGTTTTCCCTGAAGCTTCATTGCCGAGAAAATATATTTTTAGAATGAATTACGATTTTCCTTAGCAGGATTACGGAAATATATCTGGCCGTTTTTATACTCTTCATAGGCAAGAAGAACCGGTTTTGGCAAACGTTCATAATATTTAGAAATTTCTATCTGCTCCCGATTTTCAAAGACCTCTTCCAGATTATCAGAATATGAAGCAAATTCCTGTAATTTCTGACTTAGTTCTTCTTTCATCTCTGAAGCAATCTGATTAGCGCGTTTCGCAATAATCATAACAGATTCATAAACATTTCCGGTCTGTGATTCCAACTCTTCCAAATTTCTTGGAATGGTGCTGTTTTCAGCTTTAATTTTTTTAAAATCCATATTAAAAAAAGGTATTAAAAATCATTTCGTTTCCAAAACATCCTCACTTTTGTAATTTAACAATTTAACAAGAACTTTATAATAATTATCTGCATCTTTTTTATTTTTACTTTTAGGAAATTCATCCGCAAAAGCAAAATATTCATCCAATGCATTACTTAGTCTCTGTTCCTTTTTCGCCTCAACACTATTTGTAGCCAGCAGATATTTAGCTTTTAAAAGCATAAACATCAAATCTTCACGGTATTTAGTACTTGGAAAATCTTTAAGCGAATTAGACAGAGCAATCACAGCAGCCTTATAATTTCCTAAATCATAATATAACTTTCCTGTAAGATATGATTTATATACTAATTTATTTCGCAACTCATTTATAAAACTTTCGGCTTTAGCTTTCCGGCTACTGGCCGGGTATAAATTAATAAATAAATGGAACGCATCAATTGCCTTATATGTAACCGACTGATCAAGACGCGGACTTGGAGACTGCAGATAATAACAATAACCAACCATAAACTGCGATTCCTCAGCATGCTCACTTTCTGAAAATTCATCCAGCAAAGAACGAAACCAGTGAGTAGCCATAATATAGTCTTTTTGTTCAAACAAACTTTTTGCATAATAAAAATACACATCGTCTGCACTACTTGTTCCTCTATATACATTAACCAGTTCTTCAAGCATAATTGATGCATGAGAATAATCCTTATCCTGATAATACTCCAAAGCCTTCTTGTACTTATATTCATAGTCCGTACTCTTCACAATTTTATTAAAATTGCTACATCCCATCAAAAACAGGACTGATAATATAAATATAACTTTATTTCCGTACAACTTTTTAAGCATAGCTGCAAAGATACATTTTTATTGAAGCATAACTAAAAAAAAAGATAAAAATAGATACTTTATCTTACAGTTTAATATAATTTAACAATTTGCAGACTTATCAAAAAGAATTACATTTGCAGATATTAAGTTTATTTTCACTTGCATATATTAACATTTAAAATAATTAAAGGTGGATATTTTTGACAAATTCGATTCAGATAAGGGAAGCATTGGTCAGTATATGAAATTTGCCCATGGGTATTTTGCTTTTCCTAAATTGGAGGGAGAAATCGGCCCCTATATGATTTTCAGAGGGAAAAAGGTCCTCACATGGAGTTTAAATAATTATCTTGGGCTGGCAAATCATCCTGAAGTTCGTAAAGCGGATGCAGAAGCCGCTAAAAATTGGGGACTGGCTGCTCCTATGGGAGCCAGAATGATGTCAGGACAGACTGTTTATCACGAAAAACTTGAAAAACAGCTGGCTGCATTTGTTGGTAAACCTGATGCCTTCCTTCTAAATTTCGGTTATCAGGGAATGGTATCCATTATTGATACAGTTTGTGGAAGAAATGATGTCATCGTATATGACAGTGAAGCACATGCCTGCATTATTGATGGTCTTCGTCTTCATATGGGGAAACGTTTTGTATTCCCTCATAATGACATGAAAAATCTTAGAAAAGAGCTGGAACGTGCTACTAAACTGGCTGACAAACAAAAAGGCGGTGTTCTTGTAATTACAGAAGGGGTTTTCGGTATGTCAGGAGATCTTGGTCAGCTGGATGAAATCGTAGCTCTCAAAAATGATTTCCAGTTTCGTTTACTAGTAGATGATGCTCATGGATTTGGTACAATGGGAGCAACAGGAGCAGGAACTCTGGAACATTTCGGCGTAGAAGACGGTGTTGATCTTCATTTCAGCACATTCGCAAAAGCTATGGCCGGTTTTGGAGCATTTATCGCCTGTGAAAAAAATGTATGTAATTATCTGAGATATAACATGCGTTCACAAACTTTTGCCAAATCATTACCACTGCCTATGGTTATAGGAGGTATGAAAAGACTTGAGCTTTTGAAAAATGAAAAAGGTCTTCGCGAAAAATTATGGATAATTGTAAAAGCATTGCAGTCAGGATTAAGAGAAGATGGCTTCGATCTTGGGAAAACAAATTCTCCTGTTACCCCAGTTTATCTGCAAGGTGACGTTCCCGAATCTACCAATATTGTTTATGACTTAAGAGAAAACTACAGTATTTTCTGTTCAGTAGTTGTTTATCCTGTTATTCCTAAAGGTCAAATTTTATTGCGACTTATTCCTACTACCGCACATACCATGGATGATGTGAAAATTACCATTGCTGCATTTAAGGAAGTACGTGAGAAATTATTAAAAGGATTTTATAAAAACAAAGAAAATCCTAATGTAGGAGAACTTTAATAATTTTGTTTTTAACAAATCAATTATAGATATAAATAAAAAATAGCCATTAGTATAAATTGATGGCTATTTTTTTTATGTTTACATAAACACAAAATTAAGAACCTCCAGACATATAGTTTTATTATTATTTCTCAGAAAGATATCTTTCTGCATCAATAGCAGCCATACATCCCGACCCTGCAGCCACGACTGCCTGTCTATAAACATGATCCTGAACATCACCACAGGCAAATACCCCTGGAACACTGGTTTTTGACGTACCGGGAATAGTTTCTATATATCCTTCTTTATTCATTTTTATAAACTCTGACAAAAAGTCTGAATTAGGATGATGCCCTATAGCCAAAAAGAAACCGTCAATTTTTATTTTAACTTCTTCTTCATTTTCCTCACCTTTATTTTTCAGCAGTACAGCACCCTCTACCACTCCGTCACCATAAAGAGCCTTAGTCTGATGTTTCCATAAAATTTTGATATTAGACACTTTCTCTACACGATCAGCCATTACTTTGGAAGCACGCAATTGATCTCTGCGTACAATAAGGTACACCTTCTTTGCAAGACCCGCAAGATAAATAGCTTCTTCTGCTGCGGTATCTCCTCCTCCTACTACAGCAACATCTTTACCCCTATAGAAAAAACCATCACATGTAGCACATGCAGAGACACCACCTCCTGCATATTTCTTTTCATCAGGCAATCCAAGATATTTGGCTGAAGCACCGGTTGATATAATAACAGTTTCAGCATCAATAACTTTATCACCATCAAGTTTAAGTAAATGTTTCCCTCCCGAAAAATCAACGCTCTCTACCATTCCGCTACGAATTTCAGCACCAAAACGTTCTGCCTGTTTCTTAAGATCTTCCATCATCTCAGGACCGGTAATACCATTGGGATATCCCGGAAAATTCTCTACTTCAGTAGTTGTTGTTAACTGTCCTCCCGGCTGAAGGCCTTCATAAAGTATCGGTTTCAGATTAGCCCTCGCCGCATAAATAGCCGCAGTAAATCCTGCAGGACCGGAACCTACAATCAAACACTTTATTTTTTCTGCATCATCCGATGCTATGATATTTAACTGTTTCATTTTCATTTTTTTGAAATATTATATTCTAACAACGTACTATACACAAAATTAATACCACTATTAACTTTAGTCTTTTCATCTGACACAAAAGAATATGTCTCTTGCTGTCAGAAAAAGCAACAATTCATTCCCTAAAGTAAAAAATAATTTTGAAGTATCACATTGATTATATACTTTTGACCCATTAAAATTTCGGGATGTAGCTCAGTTTGGTTAGAGTATGCGCCTGGGGGGCGTGGGGTCGCTAGTTCAAATCTAGTCATCCCGACTTGTTAAATATCAAATGGTTGTGGATTGTATTCACAA
>JAENXA010000285.1 GCA_016649735.1 Prolixibacteraceae bacterium
ACCTCATAATCCCGACCAAGAACAGAGAAAAGATATTTTTCCTCACGTAAAATCATTTTATGCTGAATAATCCATGAAAAAAGAACAAAAGGAAGAATTAACATACTTGGAATCAGCAGCAAACACGACAAAGAATACAGATATAAACTTAAAACCATAGGATTTCTGCTGTAACGATAAATTCTATTTGTAATAAGTACGTGAATCGAAGGAGGAATACCTACACGGGTAAAAATACCCATCGCATAATAAGCCGATAATAAAATATAATCACCTGATAATAAAAATAATAAGCTGGAATAACGTTGTATACCAAAAACTTTTTTAGAAATCAACCATGGAAAAAGGCGAAAAAATTCAGGTTTTATGGCAGCAATAAGTATACAAATAAATATAAGTACTTTTATAACAAGTTCTAAATAAAAAAAAACAGGAAATACAGTTGGTTTTCCAATGAAATTCTGACCATTACGATTTAGTTCGTAACACAAGAAAAACAATGCCACTAATGGAATAGCCGCAAAAATAATCAATAACATATCTATTATTTCCATTTCATAAAAGATTTATTGTTGCTAATAGCCTGTAGGTTTTATATTTTATCTGCCTTTTCATAATATTTTACAAATATAATATAATATGGTTTAATTTAAAAATTCATATTTTTCGCAACTATCAAAAATCGTCAAATATTATTAGAAAAACCATTTACTTTTCAAGGCCGTTTATTATTAATATTTTCCCTATTTTCAAACGACCTCAATCCATTATCCAAAAATTCCACAAAATTATCGATATTCAGATCATAAGCTTTAGGTTTAACCAGTTTATTACCTTCATTATCAAGCAAAACATAATAAGGCTGTGCATTTACGCCAAATTCTGATATTTGAAAATCCGAATTTTTCCTTCCCAGTGTTTTTTTAACTTTTCCGTCATAAGACGAAGTCACCCACTCTTTTTCGGGAAGTTTTGTCTTATCATCAATATACAAGGCAATCAAAACATAATCATTATTCAATCTCTCAAGTACACGCGGATCAGACCATACACTCGCTTCCATTTTTCTGCAATTAACACAACCGTGGCCTGTAAAATCAATAAAAACCGGCTTCTTTAATTTTTTAGCCATGTTCATTCCTTCCTTATAATCAAAATAACCTTTAAGACCATGAGGCATCTCCAGAAAATCGCTGTATTTTCGTTGTTTTTCAGGTAAACTTTCCTTTTGAAATTCAGAAGAATACGCAAGATTTATTTCATCTCTGACAATTTTGTGAAAATCAAAATCAAGAGTTGTCATAGGAGGAATATATCCCGAAATAGCCTTAAGCGGAGCTCCAAACATACCCGGAATCATATAAACCACAAAAGTAAAAGTAAAGACAGACAACACCAGACGTGAAAAAGAAAGATATTTGATATCACTATCTCCTTTAAATTTTATCTTTCCCAGATAATAAAGACCAAGGAACGAAAACAATACAATCCATAATGAAAGATAAACCTCCCTGTC
>JAENXA010000139.1 GCA_016649735.1 Prolixibacteraceae bacterium
AGCGGGTCTACAGCAGGATAAATTCCAAGTTCTGATATTTTACGACTTAATACCGTTGTCGCATCCAGATGGGCAAATGTTGTTGCAGGTGCCGGATCTGTGAGGTCATCAGCAGGTACATAAATAGCCTGTACTGAGGTTATGGATCCACGTTTGGTAGAAGCAATTCGTTCCTGTAACCTTCCCATTTCTGTTGCCAGAGTAGGCTGATATCCTACGGCAGAAGGCATTCTTCCCAGCAGAGCGGAAACTTCAGAACCTGCCTGAGTAAAACGGAAAATATTATCTACGAAAAATAGAATATCACGACCTTTTTCTGAATTTTTATCTCCGTCACGCAGACTTTCTGCAATAGTAAGTCCCGAAAGAGCTACACGCGCACGTGCACCGGGTGGTTCGTTCATCTGTCCGAATACAAGAGCTAGTTTAGATTTTTTTACTGCTTCTTTATCTATTTTTGAAAGATCCCATTTATTTTCTTCTTCAAGTGATTTACGGAAATCTTCTCCGTAGTCAATAATCTTTGCACCAATCATCTCTCTCAGTAAGTCGTTACCTTCACGGGTACGCTCACCGACACCGGCAAAGACAGAAAGACCATCACTTACAAGAGCAATATTATTAATGAGTTCCTGAATCAGTACGGTTTTTCCTACACCTGCTCCTCCAAGTAATCCGATTTTTCCTCCTCTTTCGTAAGGTTCAATTAAATCAATCACTTTTATTCCGGTATGAAGGATTTCTGCTTCCGTTGTTAATTCTTCATATTTTGGGGGATCACTGTGAATGGGGCGACCTTTCTTGGGAAGAGATTCCATACCATCAATAGCATCTCCGGTAACATTCAGCAACCGACCCAGTACCAGTTCTCCTTTTGGCATGGTGATCGGTTTCCCTGTTGGGATTACTTCCATTCCTCTTTGTAATCCGTCCGTAGAATCCATCGCGATTGTGCGGACAACCTTTTCTCCGATATGTTGCTGACATTCCAACACCAACTTTTCTTTGCTCTCAAGGACAACTTCCAGAGAATCATTGATCATTGGGAGTTCGCCACTTCCGTTGTCAAAACTGACATCCACCACCGCTCCGATGATTTGGACTATTTTACCGGTATTCTGATTCATTTTTTCTAATTTCAGTAATTTTAATTGGAAATTTAAAAAAAAAAAGTCTTTTGGGAAAACTTATGACAAAAAAATGCGCAATATTAAAAAATTGATAATATTTCTATTTTTTTCTTTTTATCATTTTTCCGGTAAGTAAAATTAATTCTTTTTTTCTATCCGGACTAACATTTATAGCGTCCATTTCAATAATGGCTTTATGATAATATTTTTTTATGGATTTCCTTGTTATTTCTTTTATATTAAGATCATTGTATATTTGTTTTACAGCCTTAATTTTCTCTGTTTCTTCAAAGTCTTTTATTTTTATCCAGTATGCTAATTCCTTTTTTTGTTCAGAATTTGCTAATTCCATGGCTTTAATCAATAAAAAGGTTTTTTTGTTGGAAACAATATCTTTTCCTGTTTTTTTACCAAAGATGTTCTGATCTGCATATACATCCATCAGATCATCCTGAAGCTGAAATGCTTGTCCGAAATTTATTCCGAAATTATACATATGATTAACATCTTCTGTGGGAGCATTGGCAAGTATTGCACCAAGAGACAGACTGCATGCAATTAATTCAGCAGTTTTTAGCCGTATCATATCGAGATACTGTTGAAGAGAGACTTCCTTTTCTTCGTAATCAAGATCATATTGTTGCCCTTCACATACTCTAAGCGCTGATTTTGTAAATAATTGAAGAATATCGGAAGAATTGTTCATTTTTTGTTTGAGTAGATATTCGTATGACAGGATAGAAATAGAATCTCCGGATAATAATGCAATATTTTCTCCGAATTTTTTAACTACTGTGGGTTTATTTCGGCGGATATCTGCAAGATCCATCATGTCATCGTGAACAAGAGTGAAGTTGTGAAAAATTTCTATTGCAATAGCTGTCGGGAATGATTGTTTTATATTTCCTCTGAACATATTACATGCCATAAGTACAAAAACAGGACGGATATGCTTACCCCCTACTGATAATGCATATTCAATAGGTTTATAAAGGGTAGATGGTCTTTTTGATCCAATCGTAGTAGATTCTTTCTTTAACTGCTGTATTACATAATTTTGCAGAACATCAAAAGAATAAACCATAGAATTGGAGGAAAAATTATCGGAGAATGATTCTTCTGTTGTATTACTCATAGTATTAAAAAATTTTTAGTCTGTTGTTTTTTCCTCTTCCGGAAGTTTTGTAAGGATTTTTTCTATTTTTAAATCATCCAGTTCGATATCTTCCTCTTCATTGTAAATAGTCATCAGTGGTTCCTTAAAAAATTTATTTGTTGTAATCTTCTCCAGACCTATTAGCAGACTTGGAAGAAGAAACAAATTTGCAGTGACTGCTACCAATAGAGTTAGTGATACAAGAATACCAAGAGCTGCGGTACCTCCGAACTTTGAAACGCTGTATATTCCGAATCCGAAAAACAAAATGACGAAGGTATATAACATACTTACGCCTACTTCTTTAAGTGCATTTATAACAGATTCACGGATGTTCCATCCGGTTATATTAAGTTCCTGTCGGTATTTAGCCAAGAAATGTATAGTATTGTCAACTGATATTCCAAAAGCAATACTGAATACCAGAATAGTGGAAGCCTTAATCGGGATGCCTGTATATCCCATGATAGCGGCAGTAAATATTAGTGGAAGTATATTTGGTATAAGAGAAATAATAACCATTCTCCATGAGTAAAACATTAGTGCCATAAAGGCTGATATCAGAATAATTGCAATGGCAACACTTGACACCAGATTTTTTACAAGATATTGTGTCCCTTTAAAAAAAGTAACACTTGATCCCGTTATCGTTACATGATATTTTTCTGATGGAAAAATGGAGTCAACATCCTGTTTGAATTGAGAATATAGCTTTTCCATTCGTTTCGTACCTACATCTTTCATGCGGATGCTTATTCTTGTAATTTGCTGAGTGCTATCTATAAAAGAATGTAATTTACCAATTGAATTTGGCGAATCTGTGGTAGAGTTTTTAATATACGAAAGGATAAAGTTCTTTTCCATTTTGTTTGGCAGAGAATAATAATGTTCATTCCCGTTGTAAAATGATTGTTTTGAAAATTTCAACAGATTTAAAAGAGACATTGAAGATGATAATTCTTTATAATCTTTCAAACGGTTTTCAAGTTTATCCATTAACTGGAAAGTCTTTAAATTCATTGCGCCTTTAGGTTTTTTTGTATCTACAATAATTTCCAAAGGCATAATTCCTTCAACATTTTTCTCGAAAAATTTCAGATCTTTATAAATTACATTACTTTTTTGAATATCATCCACCATATATCCTGAACTTTTTATCAGGGTAATTCCATATATTCCTATAAAAAAAATGATTATTGAAGATATGTATATCCATTTTGTATGATGAGTGGTAATGTTTATAAGATGATTTATTATATTATTTATTAATTTATTATCCAGATGATGAGTGTATTTCTCTTTAGGCGGCTTAAAAAAACTGAACAGAATAGGAATCAATAGAAGAGAAAGAACAAAAAGGAACATAATATTTAGAGATGCAATTGTTCCGAATTCTTTTAGAATTTTGCTGTGAGTAAAAATAAAAGTCCCGAAACCAGCAGCTGTAGTAAGGTTAGTGAGGAATGTGGCATTGCCTATTTTAATGATTACCCTTTGAAGTGCTTTAATTTTATTTCCGTGTAATTTAAATTCCTGATGATATTTGTTGATCATATAAACACCGTTAGGAATACCTATCACAATAAGCAACGATGGGATCATTCCTGTTAGAAGGGTGATTTTATATCCAAAGAGTGACATTATCCCCATGGCCCATATAACACCTATAAGTACAATAGACAGTGGTATAATTACTGCTTTAAAAGAACGAAAAAATATAAATAGAATAAAAGCGCATATGGCAATAGCCAGAAGACTGAATAAGTATATTTCTTTTTTTATCTGAATGGAGTTGATTACCCTGATATAAGGAAGTCCTGAATAATGCAGTTTTAAATTTGTTTCCCGGGAAAATTCATCACATCGTTTTTTAATTGATAATACTAACTTTTCTCTTGCTTTTGATTTTAGTTTTTCTTTGTTAACAGTAATGCCAATAAGGAAAACATTATCTTTTGGCGCATAAAGAAGCCCTTTGTAAAAAGGTAATGATTTAAAAATGATTGATAAACTGTCTAATTGATTTTGATTCGTAATGTCCTCAGGAAAGATTTTTTTTAGATCGAATTTATGCTGAGATGTATTTTTTATAAGGTCATAAGAATTCGAAGCAGAAATAAGATTATCTACACCGTCTATTTTTTTTAGATCAGCGTTTAGTTTTTGCCATTTTTTAAAATGCTGCAACTGAAAAAAATCAGAATCTTCTACTCCTGCTACAATAAGGTTTCCTTCTTCTCCAAATAACTTTATAAAATATTCATAATCAGTGAAAGCACTGTCTTTTTTAGGCAAAAGTTGTGCGTACTGGTATGACATTTCCACATG
>JAENXA010000212.1 GCA_016649735.1 Prolixibacteraceae bacterium
CAAAGGAGTTATTACTTTCCACCAATAAAAGTGTAAAAGAAATCAGTTTTGAATTGGGATTTCAATCAATATATTATTTCAGCCGTCTGTTTAAAAACAAAACAGGAATTTCACCATCTGCATTCAGAAGATAAAAATAATAAATCTCTTTTTAGGATTATCCCCATTCTAAATTTTTAAATTTATGGTCTTTTAATACTGGTCTTTTCGCGTTGAGAAATTCTTTATTAAGAATTATTTCATATTTTTTAAGATATTGAAGTGCCATATTCTTACTATTAAATTTATCCAAAGCATATTCATGACATCTTTGTGATGAAAATGATCCGGAATCAGCAACAGCGTCAGAAAGTTTTTCAATACAATTTGATAAAAAACCTACATCAGAATTAACTATCTCAGGAAGAGAACCGTATGGTGTTCCAAAAACAGGGCATCCGTAATATAAACTTTCAATTATAGCAAGACCAAACGGCTCATGCCATACTACCGGAAAAATTAGTCCCTTTGATTCATTTAATATTTTTTCTTTTTCAATTCCTCCAACCATACCTGCAAAGCTGATTCTTGGAGAAATGGTAAAACGAATTCCCATTTTAAAATTAAACCTAACGCCCCCAAGCACTTTTAATTTTGCATCTTTTATTCTAAGTATTGTATCAATCGCCCCTTTTATATTTTTAACCCTCCATGCAGCATTGCCTAAAAAATGATAATAATCTTTCTTTTTATTAAAATCAGGAATCATATAATCACTCCAGTCCAATCCATTATATACATAAGAAGTTGAATTGTATCTTTGAGCATGATTTTTGGAAACAAAAACAGTATTTCTGTCTAAATCAGTAAAATCATTTGAATTTCCATGTTGGGTAATTATATATGGAATCCGAAGTTTCTCAACACAGTCAGGAACAAAATTAAAATGTACTATATCATATTTATTAGAAATTTGATCAATAACAGGTTTTTTTGTATCTAAAAAAAGAACTTTTGCAAAGTCACAATAAGAACCTTCTTTTACAAGATATGTTACTTCATGACCTAATTTTACAAGTTCTTTGCCAAGTGAATATATAACTCTTTCTGTTCCACCATACAATTTAACAGGAATTAAACCTGTATTCACTATTAATATTCGCATCCTAATTTTTCTAAATTATTTGATTTGTTATCGATAATTTTTATTGTTTTTGTCCTGTAGAGACAAAATACTTATTAGCTACCATCAACCCAATTAAACGTTCTCTTTTTTTATTGAAAAATTGTTTAATATATTCATGCGCATGGCGTATAATCTCATTGGCTTCATCTGGATGGGCTATGTAGTATTTCATTCTGTCTTCCAGATCAGAATAATTAGATTTAATCTTCATATAATGATAATTAGGTATAAGCTTACCCTCCATAAACCATGTTTCATACTTAGGTTCCGGCATTACAGCCAATGAATTTGAAGACATTATCCATTTTAAATTAGAGGCTACATCATTCCCTTCAAGAGCCAGAATAAACTTATAATCAAGATGTTCTTCAATAGACATAGGATTAACAATCCATTCGGGATGTTCTGTCAATTTTTTGTTGGCATTACCCAAATTGCACATAGGATGACCGAAATACATCTCATAAAACTTTTTCCGGTGAGTCTGATTAATAAAAGCCCGGCCTATTAGCATATTCTGCTTTTCAGAAAATTGTTTACGGTCATTTTTAATGAACATAAAATGTCTCACTTTGTCCATATTAAGAACAACCGAATTTTCATTTTCACCTTTTATTGGTCGGCTTTTAACAAAACATGAAACAGAAGGAATTTCCGTAACATCTCCAAATAGAAATCCTGCTTTGTATAATTGTTTAAAATACCTGATAATTCTCCATGTGTCTAATACATATACAGAACATGCACGATTACCATTATATATTCCATGAATTTTTAATTCACTCAAAGGATAATAATGCATTATATTGTCTTCTGTTTTAACAGATCCGTATTTATTAGGAAGTTTATTGTAATAATTAACTCTCTCCAGAACATATTTCTGTTCATCAGGATTCATTCGGGCATATTGCGATAAAATTTTTTCTCTCCTGCATTGTGAAAAATAAGAAGGAAGACAAAAACTTAAATAATTAATACTATAATATTTTATATGGCTGTTTCTGTGTTTTCGATATTTAATAAATTCCCTAATACTCATATACTTTTATTTCATGTGATTAAATAAAATAATCTTTTCTTCAAATTCACCTAAAAATACAATTCATTCACTGAATACCGCAACAAAATTATAAAAGTACATATAAAAATGTCTATTTTTGTGAAAATAAAAAATTATGACAGATTTGTCTACTATATGTGCGATTTCCACTTCTCCCGGTATGGGGCCAGTGGCTATGATACGACTTTCCGGGAAAAAAGCAATAGAGATTACTGATCTGGTTTTCCATTTTAATACAAAAAATAAAAAGCTGGCAGATCAACCGGCTAATACTATACATGTAGGAATATTCAGCGAAGGGACCGAAATTATTGACCAAGTTGTTGTTTTGTTATTTCATGCCCCCCACTCTTTTACAGGAGAGGATATAGTAGAAATTAATTGTCACGGATCAATATATATTCAGCAGAGAATACTTCAGGTTCTTATTTCAGGCGGAGCAAGAATGGCTTTACCCGGAGAATTCTCAAAACGTGCTTTTCTGAACGGTAAAATGGATCTTTCGCAGGCAGAAGCAGTAGCCGATCTGATCTCTTCATCAACAAAAGCATCACAACAGGTTGCTATGCATCAAATGCGCGGAGGTTTTTCTTCTGAAATTTCAGACCTAAGAAAACAACTTGTTGAATTCATTTCCCTTATAGAACTTGAACTTGATTTTAGTGATGAA
>JAENXA010000011.1 GCA_016649735.1 Prolixibacteraceae bacterium
CTTTAAATCATTGCCTTCGAAAAACACACCGACATTTTCATAATATTCTTATTTTAATATTTTTTAGAATAGCTGCAATCTTTAATTTGCAGATAGTAATCTTTTACTTATAACAATTTTCCTGCATTCTTTTATATCTAAGTATTCTGTTTTTTTGATTTCTGAATAACCCTATTATTATGATTAAAATAATTGGCAGCAGAAAGTTTAAATATTTTAAAGTGGTTTTAGTACCATCTTTTATCTTTTTTAAAGGACGCATAGTTATTCCTTTTGTTCTCAGGGAAATAAGGCCTGTGTCATCTGAAAGATAATCAATTGAATTAACCATAAGATTTATATTGTCTTCATTTACCTGATGAGCATTTTGTCCGTATCCGTTAACTGCAAAATCTCCGTCACCTACCAGAACAATCCTTGAGTTGGAATTGCCTTCAATCTTACCTTCCAGTAATGCAGCCAGAGTCATATTTTTCATATTAAAATCATTATCGCTCCATTTTTTCTGAATATTAAAATAAACAGGAGCAGACTCTTTTCCGGATTTAGCAGAACTCATAACAAGAGGTGTATAATGCAATAATGAATCACCTGTAAAGGCAATGGGACTGGCGAATTGGAAAATTACACTTTCCAGTCCTTCTGAAATCGCATTTTTTGAAAAAGTTGAAGCAATTGGAAGATAAGGGAATGACATCTTAGTGTTAAAGGTGAAACCTCCCTGCTGTTGTCTCACAGAAACATTTCCGCATGATGCATCAATAACGAAACTGTTGTCAACAATAAGCCCTTTCTTTTTCAGCCAGCCGGCTAGTCCGGTGTGAATTTCATAGCCATATGCCTGGTTCATATCACCTTCAACACGATTCATTGCAATATACAGATTACCACCCTGCGAAAGGTATTTGTCAAGTATATTCAGCTGATTTTCAGGAATAGTATCTTTAGGAGCTACAAGACAGACTGTTTTGAAAGAATTAAGAGAAACAGTATCGTTTAGTGTAACAGGTTTTATTTCATATAAAATATTTAATGATTTTACAGATTGCTGCATCTCATTAAGAGTCGGTTCATGATGTCCCTGAATAAAACCTATAACCGGTTTATCTTTTATTGTAAGTTTTTTAATGGCGGTAGAAAGAGAATATTCCATTCCTGTCCCCTGTCGGATAAGAGGTATTGCTTCTGATTTGTCCCCATATTTTAATATAGCTCCTAAATAAGCCTTCTTTTGAACTGACTCATTTTTTTCACGAACACTGATTAAAACAGGAGATATACCTGCTTTTACAGTTGCCTTTTCGGTTTTATCATCTTTCCCAGGATTGATAAATTCATAAAGGATATTGCCTCTTGAAGCATTTTTATACTCTATTAATAAGTCTTTAAACTCAGTTTCTATCTGGGTAAGCTGTGGAGGAAGATCCTCTGAAAAATAAGCAGATACGGTTATAGGATCATCCAGATCTTTCAGCATATTTTGAGTGGCCTCACTCAAAGAATATCTTTTGTCTCCTGTGAAATCCAGGCGGAAAAAATATCTGCATGACAGAATATTAACAAGTATAACAATGCCTGCAATAACTAAAATATATAATGTGGTATTTTTTTTTGTATTCATTTTTTTTATTTTAAATCATTTCCGTTTCATCAGGATAGCTTCCGAGCCGGTAAGTCCCAGAAAAATAACAGATAAAAAATAAATTATATCTTTTGAGTCTATAACTCCGCGTGATATAGATTCGAAGTGAGTTGAAAGGCTCAGATAATTAAAAACAGAACTTATAGATCCTGTAACATTAGACGATAGCATACTAAAAATCACATGGAAAAAAATACCTATAAGCAGGGCAAGAAGAAAAGCAACAATTTGATTATTCGTTAAACAACTGGTAAATATACCTATGCTTATATAAGCTGCACTCATTAGTATTAATCCAAGATAGCCGCTCCATACGGCACCATGATCAATCGGTCCCAGAGACCATACCGTAATATAATAAGGAAGCGTAAGAGTAAGAGCTATAATAATTAATAATAATATTGCCAGAAATTTTCCCCATATTATTTGTCTCTCAGTAATTGGTTTTGTAAGAAGCATTTCCATTGTTCCTGCTTTTTTCTCTTCTGCAATAAGTTTCATTGTTAGTGCAGGAATAAAGAAAAATAAAGTCCAGTAAGCTACATTAAAAAATGTACTAAGACTGGCCTGATTAACATAGAAAATATCTCCTCCAAAAAACCAGGTAAAGAAGCCACTGAAACCTAAAAAGCTTATTATCATTATATAAGCAATCAGAGAGTCGAAAGTGGTTTGTAATTCATGCTTTGTTATGATCCATATTTTTTTCATTCGATTTAATTTTATCTTGTTACCGGTTATTGTTATGTTAAAAGCAGAATATTAAAATCTTATGCTTTATAAGAATTGTAACCGTTGATTGATTTTATCGGTCTTTTATATTTATCTTTTTGTTTTTAGAAGATTTTTTTATTCCATTGTAACTTTACGGAATACATCCTCAAGTTTTGTTTCCACAGGAGTGAGTTCCGAAAGATACCATCCGTTCTTTACACAAAGATCAAAAACACCTTTCGAAGAACTTTCGCCCTCCTTGCTTTGAATCTCAAATCGGTTATTTCCGTCTTTTAGATAATCAACCATACTGATAGTTGGAATATTCTGAAGTTCACGGAAAATAGTATTATGGTCTCCTTCAGGAATCTGAACATGAAGAATTTCATTCCCCTCAGCTTTTTTCCTAAGTTGTTCCGCAGTACCGTTCGCAACAATCTTACCTTTATTGATAATCAGGATTCTGTCACATGTAGCCTCTACTTCGGCCAGAATATGAGAACTTAAAATAACTGTTTTCTCTTTACCTATCTTTTTAATTAATTCTCTGATTTCTACAATCTGATTTGGATCAAGGCCGGTAGTCGGTTCATCCAGAATGAGAACTTCTGGATCATGTATCATAGTTTGAGCCAGACCAACTCGTTGTCTGTATCCTTTGGAAAGCTCACTGATTTTTTTGTATTTTTCATTTTTTAAGCCACATACTTGGATCATCTCTTTTACACGCTGCTCTGTTTTTTCTTTAAATACTCCCTGTAATTCTGCTGAAAATTTAAGAAAATCAATAATAGGCATATCCATATACAGAGGATTGTTCTCCGGAAGGTATCCAATATGCTTTTTTACCTCATCCGGATTTTCTGTTACAGAAATGCCACCTACTTTTACATCTCCCAGAGTAGGAGACAGATAGCATGAAATGGCTTTCATTGTGGTAGATTTTCCTGCGCCGTTAGGTCCAAGGAAACCCAGGATCTCTCCTGTTTTTACAGTGAAACAAAGACTGTCTACAGCTTTTTGATTCCCGTAAACTTTTGTTAGATTATCAATTACAATATCCATTTGAATTTTTTTTTAATTCTTTGAAAACGAATTTAAAAAAAATGATTTTTGGGTGTATTTGTTTTAACAATCATTAACCGTCATGACGGATTTCGTTAACATAATTTAATTCTGTTCCTATTGAAACATTCCTATTATAGTAGCTGACATAAGGGCGGTGAGTGTTCCTGCTACAAGTGCTGTGAAACCATAGCGGGCGGCTGTAGCTTTTTGATTATGAGCAAGAGAACCTATCCCTCCGATTAACATTCCAACTGAGCCAAAGTTTGCAAATCCACATAGAATATAAGTGGTCATAATAATAGATTTCGATTCAAGGAAGGCCCCGGCTGTTCTGAGTTCTGCGAAATGAAGATAACCTACAAATTCGTTAAAGATAATTTTTTCTCCAAGCAATTGTCCTACCAGTGTTATATCATGTTTGCATATTCCAAGAATCCACATAAATGGGGCAAAAATATATCCTAAAATTAATTGAATAGAGCATTCTGTAAATTTGCCGTCTGTGTATTCAAATATAATATTATTTAATCCTGTCCATTCACCGAGCTTTATCATACAAAAATTTACCATATTAATTATTGCAATAAAAACAATCAGCATTCCGGCTATTGTGGCAGCCAGTTTAATCCCCTGAAGAGTACCGTTTGTTATTGATTCAATTGAATTTTTGCTGATACTGGTATTATCAACAGATACTTTTGAATTAACAGAATCAGGATTTGGAACTATCATTTTTGAAAACAATATGGCTCCAGGAGCTGCCATTACAGAGGCGGCTATAAGATGTTTGGCAAATTCGATGCGTAGAACCGGGTCGTTTCCGCCTAATATTCCTATATAAGCAGCCAAAACTCCTCCGGCCATAGTCGAAAGTCCTCCGGTCATTACCAGCATCATTTCCGAAAAATTCATTTTTGGTAAATATTTTTTAATCATTAGCGGAGACTCTATCATACCTACAAAAATATTTCCTGCAACAGATAAGGCTTCAGCTCCTGATATGTTCATAAGTCTGGAAAATAGCCAGCCCAAAACTTTGACAATTTTTTGAATGATTTTCCAGTAAAAAAGAAGACTTGTAAGTGCAGAAAAAAAGACAATTGTAGGTAATATCTGAAAAGCAAAAATGTAACCAAATTTATTTGAGTCTGCAAGAGATCCAAAGACGAACTTACTCCCTGCTCTTGAAAAATCAAGAATTTTAACAAAGACATGACCTGTAAATTCAAGAAAATCACTTATTACCGGGACATATAAAAGTCCTATCGCAAAAATAATCTGAAGGAATAATCCTACTATTACAGTTTTCCATGGGATGTTTTTACGATCTTTAGAAAAAAGTAATCCTAATAATAAAAGGAAAAATATTCCTCCTATACCTTTTAAAACAGAGGAAAAATGAAAATTATGGTTTTCTGAAAGGACAAAGGTTTTATCCTGATTTGTAGGGGAAGATATAGTCTTTTGAGTTATTGTCTGATTATTTTGTTTCACATAACTTATGTTATCTGAAGCAGAAACGGAAATAGTATTATAAAAGAAGAAAATCAAAAATAAAAAATAAGGAAAAATATATTTGATTGAAAATTTCATGTTGCTGATAGCTTGTTATTGATTTCTTATTCAGTATTAGGTCTTGTGTCTTAATTTCTATAGTATATTTTAAGAAGTCTAAACTTTGGAACCTTGTTTTTATTTCTTTCTTCTTTTTATTTCGTCTCTTATTTTAGATGCCATTTCATAATTTTCATCTGTAATGTCTTTTTTTAACATTTTTGTTAGCTTCTCAATAGAGTATTTTTCAAATTCATTTTTAGAATTAAATTCTGATGACATTTTTTCGGGATAGCCCTGAAAAATTGAACTTTCAGGATTTAATAAAATTCCTGCCTTGTCCAGAATTTCTTTTGTTGTATAAATAGGACACTTAAATCTTAAGGCCAGTGCTACTGCATCTGAAGTTCTGGCGTCGATTTGTATTTCTTTGGAATTCTGAATACAATATAATTTAGAATAAAAGATACCTTCTTCTAATTTATATATAAGAACTTCCGAGATATATATACCAAATGCGCTTGAAAGTGAAACAAATAAATCATGAGTAAGTGGTCTTGGTGGGTTTAGTCCTTCCATCTGAATTGCTATTGCTCTTGCTTCAATAGCTCCTATAATAACAGGAATTCTGAGTTTTCCGTCTTTTTCAGAAAGAACAAGAGCATATGCTCCTGATTGTGTCTGGCTGACCGACAAACCTAAAATATTTAATCTTATTTTATTCATTATAGTCTCCTATATTGCAAACAAAGATAAAAATTGTTTTGTTGAATCAATAGAAAATCTTTTTTCTCATACCGATAATAAATCGCGGGCATTATAATATAGTTAAAAGATGCTATAAAAAATAAAAAAGCGAGTAACATTTTTGATATAGTTAAAAAATAATTACTTTTGCAATCCAAAGTTTTCTGCGCAGGCTAAAAAAGAGAATCTTATATAAAAATTCCGCCTGCCGGAGCAAAATAGTTAAATAACATATATATGTACGCTATTGTAGAAATCGCAGGACAGCAATTTCGTGTAGAGAAAGATCAAAAATTATTTGTCAATCGTCTGAAAACAGAAGTAGACAAAGATGTAGAATTTGAAAAAGTTCTTTTATTTGATAACGAAGGAGATATTAAAATTGGTACTCCAACTATAGAAGGAGCAAAAGTAACAGCAACAGTGCTGAAAAATGTTAGAGCCGGTAAGGTGATCATCTTTAAGAAGATCAGAAGAAAAGGCTATACTAAGAAGAACGGTCATCGTCAGCCTGTTACACAGATCCAGATAAAAGATATTATAGCTTAACATTAAAATAACAAGTAACCATGGCTCATAAAAAAGGTGTTGGTAGTTCGAAGAACGGACGTGAATCAGAAAGTAAACGACTTGGCGTAAAAATATACGGAGGTCAGATTTGTAAGGCGGGTAATATTATTGTTCGTCAGCGTGGTACTGCACATCATCCCGGTAAAAATGTCGGAATGGGTAAAGATCATACTCTATTCTCTTTAATCAATGGTACGGTTGTTTTTAAGAAAAAACAGAATGACAGATCTTTTGTTTCTGTTGAGCCTGTAGTAACCGTTGATGTGGCTGAAAAAGTAACTGTTGATGCAGCTGAATAAGATATAATTGTATAAAACATAAAAGTAATCTCCTGTTTTTATAGAAGCAGGAGATTTTTTTTATTTTATCTTTGTTAAGAAAATTAAATTATCTCAAAATGCTTAATCTTAAATTTATAGAAGAAAATCCTAAACTTGTTATTCAGAGACTGAAGATAAAAAACTTTGATGCCACTCAGATTGTGGATCAGATTATCGGTCTGTATGACAGGAAAAGAGATGTCCAGACCAAAACTGACCATATGAGGGCAGAAATGAACAATCTTTCGAAAAAAATAGGGAAGCTTTTTCAAGAGAAAAAAATCAAAGAAGCTAATCAGGCTAAAGCGCGTACTTCTGTATTGAAGGACGGGATAAAAGAGGCGGATGACGAATATTCAAAAATTGACAGTAAAATTTTTGATCTTCAGGTTTTGTTGCCCAATATGCCTGCAGAAATTGTTCCGGAGGGTAAAACTTCAGAAGAGAATGTAGTTGTAAAAAAATGTGGTAATATACCCGATCTTTCAAAAAGTAAATTGCCTCATTGGGAACTTACTTCAAAATATGATATTATTGATTTTGAATTGGGAGTAAAAATTACAGGTGCTGGATTTCCTGTTTATAAGGGACAGGGAACGAGATTACAGCGTGCGCTTATAAATTTCTTTTTAGATCAGGCGCGGGATGCAGGGTATCTTGAAATTGAACCACCATATATGGTCAATGCAGAAAGTGGATTCGGCACAGGACAACTGCCCGATAAAGAAGGACAGATGTATTATGTAGGGGAAGACAAATTTTATCTTATACCAACGGCTGAAGTTCCTGTAACCAATATGTACAGAGATGTAATTTTGGACGAAAAAGATCTTCCTGTAAAAAATACAGCATATAGTGCATGTTTTCGTAGGGAAGCCGGTTCATATGGTAAAGATGTCAGAGGCTTGAACCGTTTGCATCAATTTAATAAGGTAGAAATTGTACAGATTGTAAAACCTGAAGATAGTTATAAGGTACTTGATGAAATGGTAGCTTATGTCGAGAGTCTTGTTAAAAAGCTGGAACTGCCTTATCGTATTGTTCGTCTTTGCGGAGGAGATATAAGTTTTACTTCAGCTCTTACTTATGATTTTGAGGTTTTTTCTGCAGCACAGGAAAAATGGCTGGAAGTAAGTTCTGTTTCAAATTTTGAATCATTTCAATCAAACCGTCTGAAATTAAGATACAGAGATAAAGAGACAAAAAAGACTGTTGTTGCACATACTCTTAACGGCAGTGCTCTGGCGTTGCCCAGGATTGTAGCTGCATTGCTGGAAAATAATCAGACTCCTGAAGGAATTAAAATTCCTGAAGTTCTGGTTCCCTATTGTGGCTTTGACATGATAAAATAATTATTTTTTGAGGAGCAATAAGTTTTTTTTATAGGACTTTGATAACAATATGATGTAAATTTTTTATTAATTTATCTCTGTTTGTTAAAAAACGCTTCGTAAATATGTCAATTTGTATTAAATTTGTTAAAGAGAAAGAACAAAAGTTTATTAACTTATAAAAAGTAACAGGATGAAAACAAAATTGGAATATATCTGGTTAGATGGGTCAAAGCCCACCCAAGGTCTTAGATCAAAGACAAGGATTGCAAGTAATTTTAGTGGAAAATTAGAGGATTGCCCGGTGTGGTCTTTTGACGGATCCTCAACACAGCAGGCTATTGGTGGTAATTCTGATTTATTGTTAAGTCCGGTAGCTATTTATCCTGATCCTGATCGTAAAAACGCATATCTGGTAATGACAGAAGTTTTGAATCCGGATGGAACACCACATCCTACAAATTTCCGTGCTACAATTAAAGGAAATAATGATGATTTCTGGTTTGGTTTTGAACAGGAATATTTTCTTTGTGATATGTCAACAAATAAACCTTTAGGTTTTCCTATTGACGGATATCCTGCTCCACAGGGTCCTTATTATTGCTGCGTTGGAGCAAAGAACGCTTTTGGACGTGAGATAGTTGAAGAGCATTTTGATATGTGTCTTGAGGCCGGTCTGAATGTAGAAGGAATCAATGCGGAAGTTGCTCCCGGACAGTGGGAATATCAGATTTTTGCCAAAGGTGCAAAAGACGCAGGCGATCAGATCTGGATGGCACGTTATCTTATGGAAAGAACTGCTGAAAAATATGATGTATATGTAGAATGGCATCCAAAACCTCTGGGAAAAGATCTTGATTGGAATGGTTCAGGTATGCATGCCAATTTCTCAAACGGTGAGATGAGAACAAGTGGTGATAAAAAAGTTTTCACAGCTATATGTGAAGAATTTGGAAAACATATTAAGGAACATATCGATGCTTACGGAGCATATAATGACCAGCGTTTAACCGGTAAGCACGAGACGGCTTCTATTACTGATTTTAGTTATGGAATCTCTGACCGTAGTGCTTCTATCCGTATTCCTGTTGGAACAATTGAAGATGGATGGAAAGGTCGTCTCGAAGACAGAAGACCTTCTTCAAATGCTGATCCTTATAAAGTAGCTGCAGTAATAATTAAGACTGTAAACAGCGTAAAAAAATAATTTTTATATAAAAATTAAAGTATATATTCAAAAAAAACTATTCTAATATTAGAATAGTTTTTTTTGGGTTCCTGAAGAAGCCATATCTTGTTTTTTTAATTCACGACTCTTAATCTGGCCTGCCTGTATTCTTCCATAAGTATAGACGGACATACATAATTAGGAATGATCCCGGAACTGGTAATCCTTATATCTGCCATTTTGGGTAATGTATTTCCTGAAAGTACAAGTGCAGTATCTATCCCAAATTTGTTTCCACCTATGATATCCGTAAAAAGAGTATCTCCCACCATTAATATTTCATTTTTCTTCACAATCCTGTTTTTGCAGGCTTTTTCAAAACCGAACATAAACATTTGAACATCAGGTTTCCCAAAGCGAATGAATTTTTTACCTACTACTTTTTCCACCAGATTAGAAAGACTGCCGATAGCCACAGCAACATCATTGTTGCTTACGGGATAGTTAATGTCAGTATTGGCGACAATAACAGGTACATTATTATTTCTGAGAAAATTGACAACTTTGTTTAGGTCATTTGTCCAGCTGAATCCTTCATCATCCAGAAATGCCAGACATCTGACATCTTCTGTATTACCATCAAGGTCTTTTGCTGCCATAGTTTTCAGTCCTGCGTCTTCTATATATTTAGCTGACTGCTCGGTTCCCAGGTATGCAACAGTCCCTTCCTTTACCTTTAATTTAAGCCAATCTCTTGCAAGCATTCCTGACGAAATTATTTTATCCGGGGTAAGTTGTTTTATTCCCTGACTGATATATGCATAGGATAGTTCCTCTGGGCTTCTTGAGGCATCATTTGTAAGAATATAATAATCTATATCGTGTTCGTCAAGAAAACGGAATGTTTTTTCAATTCCCGATATAACTCCTCTGTGATTTTTTAACACACCGAAAGCATCAAAAAATATAGTTCTATAATTGGTCGCTATATCTTGAAAATGATTGATTGCCACTTTATTGATTTCCATTATTAGTATTTTATAGTTTTAATGCCTTTAATAATATGTCTTCTTTATAATTAGTGTCAATTGTCGGAAAATAGACATCGTAAGCTTCTTTCATTAACTTTTTTGCATAATTTTCCCTGAAGAAAAAAGAACCGTCTTTTATTACATAGTTTAAAATAAAAAAACGGTATGCTTCGGGAATTAATTTAACTTCTTCTGCACTTAACGGATAAATTTTGTGATATTCTTTTAAGAAAAGAATAAAACGATCTCCCATTAACGGATCAATTATATAGCTGAATACAGTTCTGTCGCCTGTATCTGATACTACGCGGCTGAAAAAATAAAAATCTAATACTCTGGAGGATTCACGAAACCAGTCATAGTCCCATCTGGATAAGAATTTCCCTTCCGGCGTTAATGAAAAATTACCTATGTTCCAATCTATAAAAACAGGAATTCTTTGAATATCTGTAAGATAATTTAAACTGTCTATATTTTTTAGGAAAAGATCACATTGTTGCAAAACAATACTCTGATGTTTCTGTGATATTTTCAATTTACAATCGCGTACATTTTTAATTAACTGCCTGATATCAGTTACAATATTTTTTGAGGTAGGAGGAAGCTGATTTTGGACATTGTAGCATGCCTTATGAAATAAGGCAAGTTCTCTTCCCATCGTTTTGATCTGTTTTATGTCTAAAATTTTAGGCAGCTTTACACCAATTTTAATAGGGTTATAGAAAACAACCCAAGTAGGATGTCCCCTGTAATAATAGCGGAATGTGAACATTTCATTTCTCTTAACCAGAGAGTTAGCTAAAAAATTCTCGTAAGGTTCTTCAAGATTGTTAGACAGATTATTAACTATGATATGATCTTCCCTGAAATTTTCGAATTTACCGTAATCAGATATTTTGGCAAAGACCGGTTTCCGGTCGTAAAAAGACACTTTATAAACCTGATTAGTAGAAACATGTGCACTGACGTCAAAAATTCCTTTAATTTTATTTCTGTCGTCAAATTCTTCCCATGCCTGCCTTATTATCTGAAAACGATCCAGTGAATCCATTATAGTTACAATTAAAATTTATGCATCAAAAATATACAGAAATTTATTAAATAAATTAAAATTATTGTTTAAATTATCTCCAGATACCTTTTAATCTCCCAGTCAGTTACCGCTTTTGAATATTCTCTCCATTCCCATTCACGTGTTCTTATGAAATGATTTACAAATGTTTCACCAAATAATTCTTTTGCAATTGATGAATTTTTCATTTTTTTTGTTGCTGTAGTTAAATCAGAAGGAAGTAGGGTAATATTTTTTGAATCATATGCATTTCCTTTTGTTTCAGGTATTTTTAATGATAATTTATGTTGTATTCCATATAATCCGGAAGCAAGAGATGCAGCCATAGAAAGATATGGATTACTGTCCGATCCAGGAACTCTCAATTCAAGATGGCTTCCCGAATTTTTACCTTCAATATAGCGTATAGCCGTTGTTCTGTTTTCCTTTCCCCATGAAACAGTGTTAGGAGCCCAGCTTCCTGGTGTCAGTCTTTTGTAACTGTTTACTGTCGGAGCATACATAGGTAAAATTTCAGGTAAACAAAAGAGTTGTCCTGCCAGATAATTTTCAAATACACTACTTTTTTTTATCATTTCAGGTGAAAAATAATTTACAGTTTCTTCCCTGTTCCATAAACTCTGATGGATATGGCCGCTGCATCCCGGAAGATCATCCTTCCATTTTGCCATGAAACTGGCTATAATATTATGGCGGTATGCAATCTCTTTAACAGCTTCCTTAAACATAACAGCCTTGTCTGCTGCTTGTGTGATCTTATCATAAACCAGTGCGGCTTCATATACACCTGGTCCTGTTTCTGTATGCATGGCTTCCAGTGGGATATCAAATTTTTCAAGGAAATCATAAAGTTCGTAAAAATAGTCTTTACAGAGTTCAGGGCGAAGAGACGAATATCCAAACATGCCAGGAGTTAAAGGAGTTAATTTCTGATAATTAGTTTCTTCAAGCTGATTGGGATGACCAAGGAAATTAGTCCATTCAAATTCTTCTGAAAACATAGCCTGAAAACCTGATGACAGACAGTTATCGTTTATTTTTTTAAGAAGAGTTCTTGGGTATATATCTTCTCCGTTTTCTTTAACTTCGAAATCTCCCATAAAGAAGGGAAGATCATTTTCCCATGGGATTGTCCTGAAGGTGCTTAAATCTAATTTCACCTTCTGATCGGGATATCCTGTATGCCATCCGGTAAATGTTGAATTATCATAGCATTTATCCTTAATATCCCATCCAAAAAGAACGTCACAGAGACCTGTGTCTCCATTCTCAAGACTTTTGAGATTGTTAATGTTTATTATTTTGCTTCTCAGAACACCATCAATATCACTGATGGCAAATTTTATTTTATTATGTCCTGTTAATTTTATTTTTTTTAGTATTTCTTCCCTGTCAATCATTAGTCTTAATATATTTTTGTATGGTTGAATTCTATTCTTTATCTTTTGTAAAACGACTTTACTCTATCTTAATATAGTTTAAAAGTATAAAAAAAAAGGATCGTTCCGAAATTTTTTAGTAGTCAGCAACTTTTATAAAGAAATGAATGAACAATTCAGGGGAATAAAAAAAATAATTATTTTATTTCTTTTTTTTTATTGAAAATCAGTAGTGAAAAATAAGAATAAGAGAAATAAAAGAATAAAATTGAAAATTATCTTTATATTCTTTGGAAATTTAGAAAAACTTCCATTTCTTTGCAGCGCTTTAAAAATGATACTCGTAAACAAACGGGATATTGTTTTGGTAAAAGTTCTAAAAATTCGACAAACGGAAGAAAGAAATTACTTTTGAAAATAGGATTTTATGAATTATAGTGATGGCCCGTTCGTCTAAGGGTTTAGGACGCAAGATTTTCATTCTTGTAATAGGGGTTCGAATCCCCTACGGGCTACTAAAATTTTATATGAGAAGATCATGGCAAATCATCAGAGTGCAAAGAAGAAAATAAAACAAGACCAGGTAAAAAGGTTAAAAAATAGATATTATGCAAAAACTATGCGTAATGCAGTAAAAAAACTTCGTTCTATGACTAGCAAAGAGGAAGCTGCAGGCGAGTTGTCAAAAGTTACATCTATTATCGATATACTGGCAAAGAAGAACGTTATTCATGCAAACAAGGCCGCTAATTTGAAATCAAGTGTTTCTATGCATGTGAATTCTCTTTAAGATATATTCTAAAGAAATAAAGGAGACTGTTCTTAACTGAACGGTCTTTTTTTTTGTCTAAAAATAAATATGTTGTCTTTTTTTAGGGTTACCTTTTGGCTGTTTATGGAATTAATAATAGATGGAGTTTATCCACATGCTATGTAACAGTGTTTTTATTAACCTTTAAAGATACATAGATGTACAAAAAACTGAATATTAAAGAATGGGCAGTCGAAGACCGCCCGCGCGAAAAATTAATGTTAAAGGGAGTACGATCCCTTTCAGATGCAGAATTGCTGGCTATATTGATTAATTCAGGTAGTAATAAGGAGACAGCTGTAGCATTATCACGTAGAATTTTGTCTTCTGTATCTAATGATCTTAATAAACTTGGAAAATTACAGAGTGGTGATCTGGAAAAATTTAATGGAATGGGGGAGGCAAAATCACTCAAAATTATTGCAGCCATGGAAATTGGACGACGTAGAAAAGAAAACGGAGTTCCGGCAAAAATCATTATAACGCAAAGTTCTTCGGCAGCTGCTATATTCAGACCTATTATGGAGGATATTGGACATGAGGAGTTCTGGATACTTTTATTAAGTCGCTCTAATGCTGTTATAGATAAATTTTTGGTAAGTCAGGGTGGACTCACTGCTACTGTTATTGATTTGCGTATTATTCTTAAGAAAGCTCTCGAAAAATTATCCACAGCCATAATACTATGTCACAACCATCCATCGGGAAATTTAAAGCCAAGTTCTGAAGATTTGAAAGTTACCCGTAAAATAAAAGATGCCGCTCATATTATGGATATTGCCGTTTTGGATCATATTATAATAGCGCAGAACCGTTATTTTAGTTTTGCGGACGAAGGACTATTATAAAATCAGGATCCGGTTTCCTGAACTTATATTTCTTTTTCCAGCTTCTTCACCTCCAGAGTGTCTGTGCATTCTTCAAGTAATTCATTTATTGTTTTTTTGAAGACAGGATGAATTAAATAAGGTGCTATTTCAGATAGAGGAACCAGTACAAACCTGCGGTTGATTATTCGTGGATGAGGAATTTCCAGATTTGGTTCATTAATTATCATGTTTTCAAAAAACAAAATATCAATATCTATAGTTCTGGATGTGTATCTTTTCTCTCCGCGAATACGTCCAAGTTCAGTTTCGGTCTCTTTTGTAATTTTCAGAATCTCTTTAGGAGGCAAAGAAGTTTCAATAATCAGGGCCTGATTCCAAAAATTATCCTTAGTCTTAAATCCCCACGGCTCAGTTTCATAAATTGAAGATTTTTTTATAATCTTTCCTAACTTTTCCTGAAGCGTATTATGTGCTTCTTTAAAGATTACTGATTTATTTCCTAAATTTCCTCCCAATAATAAAAAAAGCCTGTTCATATTTGTTCTAAAGTTTTATGAAATACTTACTTTCGTATAAATTTATATGACAAAGATATAAAGCTGAGACGTCATAGTTAAATAATTACACAGGAATAAAAAAAATAATTATATGAAGAATTTTTTAAAGTATACGTTAGCTTCTGTTGTGGGAGTATTTATTGCAGGTTTCCTGATCATTTCTTTTTTTATCGCATCGTTATCAACTATGTCTTCTGTTCTCGAAAATCCAACTCCTTCTCTAAAAGATAAGTCAATACTGGTTTTGAAACTTGATCAGTCAATTGTAGAGAGAACAACAAAGAATCCTTTTAGATTTCTTCGTTATTTAAAATTTTATTCTTCCGAAGAAATTGGTCTTAATGATATTCTTGATGATATAAAAAAGGCAGAAAAAGACGAGAAAATCAGAGGAATTTATTTAAATCCTGTTGATTTAAACTGTGGTTATGCAAGTGTAGAGGAAATTAGAAATGCATTAATTGATTTTAAAAAATCAGGAAAATTCGTTTATGCTTATGGAGAAACTTTTTCTCAAAAAGCTTATTATCTGGTCTCGGTAGCTGATAAAATTATAATGAATCCTCAGGGAATGCTTGAGTTTAAAGGATTGTCTGCCAGAATGCTCTTTTATAAAGAGGCTATGGATAAACTTGGTGTTGAGATGCAGGTTATACGTCACGGAAAATTTAAGGCAGCTATGGAGCCTTTCATGAGGTCTGATATGAGTGCTGAAAATAAATTACAGACAGCTACATATATGAATAGTATATGGAATCAGATTCTTAGCGGGATAAGTAAATCGAGAAATATAAGTATAGATAAATTAAATGAACTGGCAGACGGAGTAACGACTTTCAGAAAAACAGATTATTTAAAGAAAGAAGGACTCATTGATACAATGATGTATAAGGATGAGGTTATTAATGAACTAAAAGAAAAAACACGAATCGAAGGGGATGAAGAACTAAGAACAATTAGTTTGACTAAATATTCAGATGTTCCGGCGACGACCGATGGGATGGGGCTGGCTAAAGAAAAAGTTGCCATTGTATATGCCAGCGGCGAGATAGGAATGAAAACAGGAGGACGTGGTGAAAATATAGATTACGAAGAACTTTCCCGTACAATAAGGGAAGCCCGTAAGGATACTTCCATTGATGCAATAGTTCTGCGTATAAATTCTCCTGGGGGGAGTGCCTATGGTTCAGAGGTTATCTGGCGTGAAGTAAAACTTGCTGCAGAAGCGAAACCATTTATTGTTTCTATGGGAGATTATGCTGCATCAGGAGGATATTATATAGCAGCTGCAGCTGATACAATTATGGCAGATTATACAACTATAACCGGATCCATAGGGATTTTCGGAACAGTTCCCAATGCTCAGAAACTTCTGAAAGATAAGATTGGAGTAACCGAAGATTTTGTGAATACTAATAAAAATTCCAATTTTCTTTCAGTAACAAGACCAATGACACAATTTGAGAAAGATTATTTCCAGAAATATATTGAAGTAGGTTATGATACATTTATTTCAAGGGTTGCCGAAGGTCGTAATATGTCAAAAGAACAGGTGGATTCTATAGGTCAGGGCAGAGTCTGGTCTTCAGAAAATGCGATGAAAAACGGGTTAATCGATTTATACGGAGGAATTGGTGATGCTGTAAAACTTGCAGCAAAAAATGCTGGTTTGAAACGATATCGTATAGTAAGCCTTCCAAAGATAAAAGATCCTTTTGAGCAGATATTAAATGAGTTATATGGAAATGTCAGACTTAAAATTTTAAAAGGTGAAATTGGCAGTCAGTTTAAATTCTATGAAGATATGAATCGTCTTTCTAATATGAGAGGGATTTATGCACGGATGCCGTTTGATCTGGAAATTAATTAAGTTATAAGCCTGGTCTCTGATATCAGAGCCGGGCATTTTTTTTATCTTATAAGTTTCATAATTTTCAAAGATATATCAGTAAAAATAATAGATGGGTTGCCGTTCATGGAAATATCCCGATACGCTTTTTCTAATTCTTCTGACATGGGAATGATATTTTTTTCATTAATAAACGGAGAAAATTTAGAGGAGAAAGATTTTTCTTTTTCATCCATGAATGAAAGTTCAGGATTTTTGAAATTACAAATAAAATTTTCCCTAAGCATATTAAGTGAATATTGCAGAAAACTTTTTTGTTTTTCTCTTCCTGCTATTGATATTTCGTTTACCCAGTCAAATATATCAGAAAATTTTCTTGTGTATGTAAGGCGCATTAATTTCATAAAATTTTCCAGATTAAAAAATTTCTCTTCATCTGATGAAAGAAGTTCCAGTGCCTTTCTATAATTTCCATGGCTCAGATGAACTATTTCCCCGATATCTTTCCCTGTGGCCTGAGGAAGCTTTCTCAGGGCTTCTGTTAAGTATTCAGGTTCTATTCCGTTCATTTTAATATGCTGACAGCGAGATCTGATTGTAGGAATGATTTGCTCTTCATCTTCGCTTACCAGAAGGAATAAAGTTTTTTTAGGAGGTTCTTCTATCATTTTCAGTAGCTTGTTAGCGCAGAAAACATGCATCTTTTCCGGCAGCCATATGATCATGATTTTATATTCCGATTCATATGTCGCCATATTAAGGGTGTGAATGATTTCATCGCTTTCCTGAGAATAGATTAGTCCCTGGGAATTTTCAACTCCTATCTTCTTATACCAGTCTTCAACATTAAAATATGGATTTTCACGAAGCATTTCCTTCCAAAGTTCTATGAAATTATTGCTGACCGGTTTCTTAAATGTAGAAGTTTTGACTACAGGAAATACAAAATGAAGATCGGGATGAACAAGTCTCTGATATCTTTTACATGAAGAACATTCACCACATGAGTCTGTATTATTTGGGTTAAGACAGCTAATGTATTGGGCATAAGCAATAGCAAGGGATAACTTTCCACATCCTTCCGGTCCGGTTATTAGTTGTGAATGGCTGACGTGTCCGTCTTTTACCGACTGAATCAGTTTTTCCTTGATTTTGTTTTGTCCGATAATATCCTTAAAAAGCATAATGATATTTTTCTTTAAGGTCAAAGTTAGCGAATAATTGGAGATTTTAGCTCTATCCGGATAGATTTGTAATTTCGAGAATGTTTAATATTGAACTCAGCTTTTTAAGCTTTTATAATTTCTAAAATGAAAATATTGTAATGTAATTTGTGATTTTTGTTAATTTCTTAATAGTTTTTGTTAAATATGTACCCTTTGTAAAGATAGTGTTATCTGATATTATTACCACTAACATATTAACAGACAGAGATATTTATACTTATTAAATTTAAAAAAACCATTTTTTTATTTCTCAATACAAGGGAAATTATTAAAGATAATATTTTTGTATCTTTGAAAAAGAAATAAAAACAGAACAAAAAAAAATTATAATTATGCAAACAATTGATACGTATGATTTTTCAGGGA
>JAENXA010000176.1 GCA_016649735.1 Prolixibacteraceae bacterium
AAAATAGAAGAAATTATTCTTATTCTGGTTTTTGCTTCTTTATTTTCAGGATCCAGATCAAGAACTTTACGAAATTGATTTACAGCCTTTCCCCATTGCTGTTTTTTAGAATAAATTTCTCCAAGCAAAAAATATAATTCTGATGAATCAGTATATACTTTCAGAGCCTCTAAAGTTTGCTTTTCCGATTCTTCTAAATTACCTGCTTTAAATAAATTAGTCAGTTCTTCTATTTTTGAATTCATCATTTGCTTATAATCTATTTTGTTTAGTTCATTGCTATTGTAAAGATAAAAATGTAATATATATACACAAAATATTTACCTAAAATCCTAAGAGAATTATCTATTACGCATCCGTATTAATTCTGTTCTTTAAATTTTATTTTTTCTAACTTTGAAAACAAAAAAATGAAGCAAGAACCGGTTTCTATATTCCATTTTAATTCTACATGCGAAATGGCAATAGCCAATGGTTCTCCTCATTATACAGCCCCTACCCGACTTCGTGAACTGGAAAAAGATCTTTCTCCGTTAATGTTGTTTTTTGCCAAACAAAAAGATATTGTTTTAACTAATGAGCCTTTATCTAAAACATTTCTAAAAATGCTTGAAAAAGCAGAAATTTACCTACCCTCATTTATGTGTCTTTCAGATTTAAAAGAGCTGCTATTAAACAAAGAAACTATTAATAAATATATTCCACAACCATGGGGCAAGAGTCCGGTGGAAAACACATTTTTTAAGAATCTTCTGCCTGAATCAAATTCTGTATGGTTCCCCGAAATGAAATATCTTTTTGAAAGAAAAACATCATTACATTTTCTTGAAAAATTTTTAACAAGTTATCCTAATAAAGAATATCCTGAAAATATTCCTTTTTTGATTGAAAAAGTACCTCTCCCGAAAATTAATTTTCAGGAAATTATTCTTAAATCTCCATTAAGTTCAAGCGGCAGAGGACTTAGAACAGTTAGAAACGGAATCCCTGATAATGATACATTAAGATGGATGAACATGATTTTAAAAAAACAGGGATATCTTACCGGTGAACAACGATATAAAAAAATAGCAGATTTTTCTTTTCAATTTTATGTTTGCGGAAATCATTCGGTAAAATATATTAAAAACACTTGGTTTAAAACAAACGATAAAGGACAATATAAAGGGCATATTCTTAATGCCCAACTGCCCGAAGAAGCTATTCCCTTAAAAACGATTATTAGGGAAACAGGAGAAAAACTTTGTCAGTCACTTTCTCTTTCAGACTATTCTATGCAATACACAGGTTATCTGAGTATTGATGCTTTTCTGTATATAGAAGATAATAAAATAAAAATTCATCCCTGCGTTGAAATTAATCCCAGATATAATATGGGAATTCTTAGTCGTTATATAGAAAAAAACATAAATCCAACTTCAAAAGGTTTCTTTGAAATTTATTATAATTCCGGATGTTCTTATTCAACATTTGTTCATCAGCAGGAAAAGATAAATCCTATTAAAATATCAAATCATCTAATGACTAAAGGATTTCTTTCTCTGACTGATTACAAAAAAGATTGCAATTTTGGGGCATATATAATTTTAAATTAAAATTCAGGATTTTACAGTGCATTTCTTTCATACCTTAAGATTTTTATATATTTTAATATTAAGACTTTAATGCTGTAAAATATTTTCTTAGACTTTAGATATTATACTACAATTTTTATTTTCTTTTTAATATTTTTGTATTAATAAAGAAATAAACAAAACTTGTTTAATTATTATTATCATGAAAATAAAATCAATTTTAAGTCTTCTTATTTTAACAGTTATTTTAGCCGGATGTGGTAGTAATAACAAAGATAAAAATGGGAAAGACAATATATTAGAGAATAATCCATTTATGAAAGAATCAACATTACCTTACGGAGCTCCTGATTTTACAAAAATCAGAGATACAGATTTTAAGCCTGCAATGGAAGAAGGCAGAAAAGAACAAATAGCTGAAATTAATAAAATTGCAAATAATCCGGAACAGGCTACTTTTAAAAACACTTTGATCCCGCTTGAGAAAAGCGGACAGTTACTCACTCGCGTTAATAGTGTCTTTGGTCTACTTGCTTCTGCCAATACAAATCCGGAGATTCAGGATATAGAAGAGGAAGAGGCACCAAAAATGGCATCACACAATGATTCTATATTTTTAAACGACAAATTATTCCAGAAAATAGAATATATCTATGATCAAAGGAAAAATCTTACTTTAGATCCGGAATCAAAAAAACTGATAGAATACTATTATAATAATTTCTGCATGGCAGGAGCCCAACTTCCATATGAAAAAAAAGAAAAATTAAAAGAACTAAATAAAGAAGAGGCACTACTCAACGCTAAATTTTCGAATCGTCTTATGGCTGCAACAAATGCAGGTTATCTTATAGTAGATAAACCGGAAGAAATGAAAGGATTACCTCCTTCAGAAATTCAGGCAGCAGCATTAAAAGCAAAAGAAAAAGATATGTCTTCTAAATATATTATTTCTCTTTCTAATACTACTCAGCAACCGGCCCTGCAATATCTTACCGATCGTGAAACTCGTCATAAATTATATCAGAAGTCATGGTTAAGAGCAGAAAAAAATGATAGTAATGACACCAGAAAGATTATTATTAGGCTGGCTAAAATACGTTCTGAAAAAGCAAATTTATTGGGCTTTGATAATTATTCCGCATGGAATCTTCAGGATCAAATGGCTAAAACTCCTGAAAATGTAGAGAAGTTTCTTTCAAAACTTATTCCACCTGCAACGAAAAAAGCAAAAGAAGAAATATCTGACCTACAAAAAGTTATTGATAAAGAGAAAGTCAAATTTAAATTAGAACCCTGGGACTGGAATTATTATGCAGAAATTGTTCGTAAAAAAAAGTATGATCTTGATGACAGTGAAATTAAACCATATTTTGAATTAAATAAAGTACTAAAAGACGGAGTATTCTTTACTGCTACAAAACTCTACGGAATAACATTTAAAGAACGTCACGACATTCCTGTATATAATAAAGATGTTCGTGTCTTTGAAATATTTAACCAGGACAGTACTGCTGTTGGTTTATTTTATTGTGACTACTATAAAAGAGATAATAAATCAGGAGGAGCCTGGATGGACAATATTATCACTCAATCAAAATTACTTCACAAAAAACCTGTTATTTATAATGTAGGTAATTTTACCAAACCAGCTCCCGGCAAACCTGCTCTAATCAGTTATGACGATGTTGTTACTATGTTTCACGAATTTGGTCATGCTCTGCACGGTTTCTTTGCAGATGAACAATATCCAAGTCTCTCAGGTACAAATGTAGCAAGAGATTTTGTTGAGTTTCCTTCTCAGTTCAACGAACACTGGGCTCTGTATCCTGAAGTTCTTAAAAATTATGCCGTAAATTACAAAACAGGGAAAAAGATGCCTCAATCTCTTATTGACAAAATTAAGAAATCTGCAACATTCAATCAGGGTTATAATTTTATGGAGTTATTGTCAGCTGCAGAACTTGATATGCAATGGCATACCATTACTGTAAAAGACACAATAACCGACGTAGATAAATTTGAAGAAGAATCCCTTAAAAAAACAAAACTAAATTTATCGGAGATACCTCCTCGTTATCGTTCTTCTTATTTTCTGCACATATGGCAAAACGGATATGCATCGGGTTATTATGCTTATATATGGGCTGAGATGCTGGATGATGATGCATTCTC
>JAENXA010000118.1 GCA_016649735.1 Prolixibacteraceae bacterium
ATTCGTGAAATTAATAGATTATTCGTAATTTTGACCTTGTTATATTTTATTTTTTTTGTTATATTTCAACATACAACTTAAATATTTAAAAACTATGTCAGTAAATAAAGTAATTTTAATAGGAAATGTAGGCAAAGATCCTGTTGTACGTCATCTTGACAAAGATGTAACTGTAGCTAATTTTACATTAGCCACATCAGAGAGCTATGTAAAAGACGGAAATAAAGTAACCAATACGGAATGGCACAATATAGTTGTATGGAGAGGACTTGCAACTGTAGTTGAAAAATACGTGAAAAAAGGAGATAAATTATATCTCGAGGGAAGAATAAAAACAAGATCATGGGAAGATAAGGATCAGAATAAAAGATATACAACAGAAATATATGTAGATAATCTGGAAATGCTGGGAAGCCCTAACAGAAACGCCCAGAGTTCTTCATCAAATACTACAAATACTTCCGATGTTAATGAGCCACAGACCACTGAACAGGGAAACGACAACGAAGATGATCTTCCGTTTTAATTTTTCAAATAATATTAATTGGGAACAAGTTATTTTTTCTTAAACCAGATATTGCTGTATTGCAACATTAAATTTCAGCCATTTAGCTCAACAGCTTTAATCTGTATTGTGATGCTGATTATTTTATTGGCTATTTCTGCCCTGATTTCCGGTTCAGAAGTAGCTTATTTTTCTTTAAGCCCAAAAGAAAAAGAAAAAATAAAGATTGGAAAAGACAAATATTCCACTCTTATTAAAAAGAATATGAAAAATCCTGAAAAATTATTGGCTACAATACTGATAGCCAATAATTTTGTCAACATAGGAATTATAATTCTTTCAACATATATTAATTTTCTGCTATTCGATTTTTCTGATGCACCAACATTGGAATTCATTTTTCAGGTCATTATTATTACTTTCCTTCTGTTACTTTTCGGAGAAATTATTCCTAAATTATATGCCAACAGATATTCTATAAAAATGGCCAGAATAATGTCTACTCCACTATATATAATTTTGAAAATTCTTAATCCGATAAATGTATTATTAATTCGTTCATCTTCGTTTATAACAGTAAAAGGGAATAAGGTTTCACAGGAATCTCTTTCTGTCAATGAATTATCACAAGCTCTTAAGATGACTGAAGGAGATGAAATAAGCGACGAGAAAAAGATTCTTGAAGGAATAGTAACTTTAGGAAATAAAAGCGCCGTAGAAATTATGAAATCAAGAGTAGATATAATAACGCTTGATTTAAAAGATTCATTTGATAAGGTTGTAAAAACAATAAATGAATGTAATTATTCACGAATACCTGTATGCATGGGTTCCTTTGACAACATTAAGGGTATATTGTATACAAAAGATATTCTGCCACATCTAAATAAGGACAAAAACTTTAGGTGGCAGTCAATTACCCGTTTACCTTTTTATGTTCCTGAAACTAAAAAAATTGATGATCTGCTGTCAGAATTTCAAAAAAACAAAGTTCATCTTGCCATTGTAGTAGACGAATACGGAGGATGTTCAGGTATTGTTACAATGGAAGATATTCTTGAAGAAATTGTAGGAAACAGAATAGACGAAACAGATGAAGGAGAAACTTATTCCAGAAAAATAGATAACAACAAATATTATTTTGAAGGGAAGACTTTATTAAATGACTTTTACAGAATTACAGCATGTGATCCTCACGTTTTTGATAATTATAAAGGAGATGCAGAAACTCTGGCCGGTCTGTTATTGGAAATGAAAGGGGAAATGCCTCATATCAACGATAAATTCAAATGCGAAAATTTCACCTTCTATATCGAAGCTGTTGATTATCGTCGTATAAAAAAAATAAAAGTAGAAATAGACCTTAATCCTCTGCTCCTGAAAAAAAACAAATAAAATATTTAAATATCACTTAAATTCTGCAAGGAAGTTTTGTAATAAATATTCGAATAACAATAAATCAGGGAATAACCCTACTTAAATATAGTATAAAATATTGCCGTCATATATGCCTGTCATAAAAAAAATAAAAATTGAAAAAGGAATTATTTCAATCTGGAAATGGACAGAATTACCGGATCAGCTGAAAGAAATGTACCCCGAATACAAAAAGGCTAAAGAATTTCTAAAAATAAAAAGCCACAGACGACAAATAGAATGGCTCACTACCCGTATACTTTTAAAAAATCTTTGTCCTGACGGAATACAATTATATCACAACGATAATGGCAAGCCAACAATAAAATCGCCGGACTTTTCTCATATCAGTATAAGCCATTCTAAAAATATGGCTGGTATATTTTTAAGTAAAAAATCGCACATCGGGCTTGATATTGAAAATTCAAAAAGAAACTTTACACGCATTACCACGAAATATCTTTCTAAGGAAGAATTATCACTTGCCGGTTCCATTCCAAATGGATTCGGGCTGTTCTGGTGTATCAAGGAAGCAGCATTCAAAATCAGCAATAATCCAGCTTCAAACTTTATCAGACAAATAAAAATAATGACAGATGACAATAAACAACTCTCTGTCAAAATTCTTTCTGACAATATAACATACCCTGTTCATTACTTCATCATAGAGGATGAAATTGTTGTATATCTTACAGGGGAAGATAATCATTTTTAATTATCTTTGCCATTCAATAATAAGCAACAATAATTATGGCTCAGAAACCCTCTATACCAAAAGGAACTCGTGATTTCACACCGTCCGAAATGATTCGTAGAAACTATATCTTCGACACAATTAAATCAGTTTTTCAACTTTACGGTTTTCAATCTATAGAAACACCATCCATAGAAAATCTTTCCACTCTTATGGGAAAATACGGAGAAGAGGGTGATAAACTGCTATTTAAAATACTAAATTCAGGAAATTTTCTTTCCAAAATTGACGACAAAGATCTGATAGAAAAAAATCATATAAAACTCACTAATAAAATTTCAGAGAAAGGTCTTCGTTACGACCTGACTGTACCATTTGCACGTTATGTAGTCCAGCACAGTAATGATATCTCATTCCCATTTAAACGTTATCAGATTCAGCCGGTATGGAGAGCAGACCGTCCTCAAAAAGGGCGTTACCGTGAATTTTATCAGTGTGATGTGGATATAATCGGAAGCAAATCTTTATTTAATGAATTTGAACTGGTTCAGATTGCCGATGACGTATTCAATAAATTAAATATTAATACGGTATTAAAAATCAATAATCGTAAAATACTTGCAGGTATTGCAGAAATCATAGGCGAGAAAGAACGTATTACAGACATAACAGTAGCAATCGACAAACTTGATAAAATCGGTATTGAAAATGTCAATTCAGAATTACTGGGAAAAGGAATAAGCAGTGATGCCATAAAAAAATTACAGCCTATTTTAAATCTCGAAGGAAATACTACTGAAAAAATTAATCAACTAAAAGAAATACTTAAAGACTCTGAAATAGGAAATAAAGGTATAGAAGAACTATCTGTTTTATTTCATAATATAGAATCAGTTGATTTCAAAATGGAAATTCAATTAGACATTGCTCTTGCCAGAGGTCTTAATTACTATACAGGATCTATTTTTGAAGTTAAATCCAAAGATACAGAAATAGGCAGCATAACAGGTGGAGGACGTTACGACAATCTAACCGGAATATTCGGAATGCCTGGAATTTCAGGAGTAGGCATATCCTTTGGTGCAGACCGAATTTACGATGTAATGAATCAACTTGAGCTTTTCCCAAAAGAATTTCCAGGATCATCAAAGGTGATTTTTATCAATTTCGGAGAAAAAGAACAAGATTTTTGCACCCCCATACTCCGTAAATTACGTCAAGCAAATATAGCATCAGAGATGTATCCTGATGCAGACAAAATAAAGAAACAAATGAAATGGGCTAACCGCAAAGACATAAATTATGTTGTTATTGCCGGAGAGCAAGAAATAGAAGCAGGAAAAGTAATTTTAAAGAACATGAAAACCGGAGATCAGCAACTGATAACTCCTCAGCAGCTAATCAGTATTCTCTCCCGATAAATTAATATAAATTTTATCTGCACAAGGTTTTCCTATTTGGTTTTATTATTTTCTTTTCCTCTGAATTCACGAAGCATCTTAAAACGAAAATCTTTTTCTACATTACCAATCATGAAAACTTTTTTGGCCGACAAAATTTTCAAAAATTTTTCATTATATTCTTTTGCAAGATTTACTTCTGCTAATTCCTGATTTTCCATCTCGGTAATAAAATTCCTATAATCTTTTTCAGTATATTTATCAATGTTGTCATGAATCTTTTTACCAACATCATGAGACTTTTTATGAATTTCGAAACGTTTCTTATCAAACTCATTATAAACAGGCCAAAAAATCTGGGCTTCTTCAGGTGTCAGATTTAATTTATCAGTCATATAAGAAACTTTCATTGATTGATATTTCTCAAAATTTTCATCTTTCCCCGATTTAGGCTGTGAAAAGCCATTAAAGAAAATCACAAAAAACCCTAATAACAATATAATTTTTTTCATAACTTATTTTTTTTATTTAAAATATATAAAAAGATCAATCCCTACTTAAATTATACTCTGACATATCAATTAATAATCTCAGCATAAAGATCATAATCATTTAATTCATCAGATAATATAGTAATTACTTTTTCAGGATCATCTATACTTAATATACTAACAGTTGAATCCTCTCTGGTTATAAGAACATCATAAAATGTTTTTTCATCCAAATCAGCAGACTTAGCCATCAATTCTTCCTCATACTGCATTACAACACTACTGTCAGGTTGTTCTGATACCAGCACTAATGAATTATTTTTTAAAGAATAATGAACCAGCAACAAAACAAGAATCAGACCGGCAGCTATTCCCATAACCGGTTTAATTAATTTTATAATTTTCCCGCCTAACGGCTTCTTATTTATATCAGAATTAATTTTATTTTCCAGAGAATCCTCCTTCATCCGTTTCTCCAAACGAGATTCAAACGAATCGAAATAACCTTCAGGCACCCCAAATGGATTTTCCCTTAAATTATTCTGATTTTTATCATTTATTGTTTTCATCCCTATTTTTTTACTTTTTGACTAAAATAAATGCTAAAGGTTTAATTAATATTTATTTTATTAATCTTCATCTTTTAAAAAAGCTTCTACTTTTTTCATAGCATGATGAAAAGAAGCCTTAAGTGCACCTTCACTTGTACCCAAAATTTTCGACATATCCTGATACTTAACTTC
>JAENXA010000112.1 GCA_016649735.1 Prolixibacteraceae bacterium
ATGCTGGATAATTTGACATTAACTGAAGAAGAAATAGAATTTATTCGTTCCAGATGTGGTAGCTATATGTATTCCTGGTTCTTTACTTTTCTGAAAGGACTTAGGATTAAATCTGATGAAGTTAATTTTTGGCAGGATAAACAAGGACATTTACATGGAAAAGTAAACGGACCCCTTTGGCGTACTATTTATTGGGAACAATTGTTACTTGCTATTGTTTCTGAATTATACCACGAAAATGATCCTATTGATGAAATAAAAGAATATAAAGCTACGTTTGATCGTGCTTCAAGTATGATTGATGCCGGCGTTTGTTTCTCAGATATGGGAACTCGAAGAAGATTTTCAAAAGAAAATCATAGAAGAGTTATTAATGCTTGTATTGAGGCTCAGGAGAAATCTTTAACAAAAAATGGAGTAGAAGGTTTTGTGGGAACTTCTAATGTTTGGTTAGCTATGCAGGCAGCTAAGGAACATCCCTGGATAAAATGCATGGGAACAATGTCCCATCAAATGATTTCTGCTATTGCTGCTATTTATGGTCCTCGTGAGGCAAATTTTGAAGCTATTGAGCGTTGGAATAAATTGTATCGTGGTAAAATGGGAATTTATTTGATTGATTGTTTAGGAACTGAAGCTTTTTATAAGAATTTCTCTAAGCAAAATGCAAAATTATTAGATGGTTATAGAATTGATTCCGGTGATAATATGGCTGAATTTTTGAGAATTAAAGAGACACTGGAAAGTTTTAATGTAAATCCGGAAGAGAAGACTATTGTTTTTTCAAATGGATTACAACCTCAGGATGCAATAGATCTTCATAAAAAAGTAGCTGGAAGGATGAAGGATACTTATGGAATAGGGACATCCCTTACTTGTAATATTAAGGATGTTGAGCCTTCCAATATTGTAATTAAATTAACAGGTATAAAACTAACTCCTCGTCATGAGATGGTTCCTTGTATTAAAATTTCATCTGATAAAGGTAAGGCAACAGGAGATATTGATACTATTGATGCCTATAAAGTTATTTTAGGTATTTAGAAATAATCCCAAAATACTTTTGCCTGAAGTTTTTAATTTATTTTCGTAATGGATTGTATTTTTTATACTTTAGAATAAAATAGATATTGGCTAAACAGACAGAAGAAAGATAAAAATACTAAATAACCGATATCCGAAACCTTATTTATTATCTTACTATTTTACAAAGTGTTTCAATCCATAAAGGATGTTCATTAAGGCTTTCAACAAGCTGTAATTTTTCTCCGCCATGTTGTTTAAATAAAGAAGAATATTCCATAGCAATTTCTACTTCAGTTTCAAGACAATCAGCCACAAAGGAAGGTGAAACTATCAAAACTTTTTTTACACCTTGTTCTGCAAGATTAATAAGAGTTTTGTCTGTATACGGCTGAAGCCAGTTTTTACTCATATGCGACTGGAATGTTACTTTATATTTCAGTGTTTTATCACCAAGATATTTCATTATTTTTCTGGCAGAATCAAAACATGTTGCACGATAACAATGAGAACCATATGGAGGCATTGATTTTTCACATGTACATTCAGAAACACTGACATCCGGGTGTATCTTTTCTATATATTTAACCGGTAATCCATGATATGAAAAGAGAATGATATCATATTTTTCGGGCTGATATTCCTTTATACGCTGACCTACGGTCTGAATAAATAATAAATTATCGTAAAACTGACGAATGACTTTCAGCTTAGGTTGAATTTTCCATTTTTTCACATCTTTTCTAACAAATTTATCTATTGATCCTGTTGTAGAAGAAGCATACTGAGGAAACATTGGCAAAACTACAAGATTATCGAAACGCCCACTTTTGATTTCTTTTAATACTGAACTCAATGATGGTTTTCCATAACGCATGGCAACAAAAACTTTCTCGTTACCTTTTAATTTTTCCTGTAAAAGATTACGGACTTTATTACCATGAATGCGTAAAGGAAAATCTTTGTTATTCCACAGTTTTTTATATCGCTCAGAGGATTTAAATGAACGTAAAGGGATAATAAAACAATTTACAAGGATCTTTCGTAAAAACCATGGCATAGTTATTACCATTGGGTCATTTAAAAATTCTGAAAGGAAACGACCAACAGCAAATACTGAAGGATTTTCCGGTGTTCCGGTATTTACAAGTAAAACAGCTTTTTTACCGTTATTACTTTTTTTGTTTTTTACAATGGGATGTTTCATAGTTTTTCTATTGATAATTTATCAGCAACCATCCTTCCCTGTTTTATACGGTCTGCCATACCAATTCCATCCTGTATGTTTCCGGCCAGTGTTAAACCGGGCCATTGCTTTTCAATCATATTAATTGCTTCAATTTTATCTTCAGACTCAATTCCGTATTGAGGTATAGCATAATTATGACGACTAATTTCAAGCATATCAGGATTCCACTTTTTTATATTAAACAATGAAGTTAATTCATTTTCTACAATATCTTTTATATCTTCATCACTAATATCGGCCATCTCGGGATGTCTTATTCCTCCAAGATAGGTGGCTATCAATGCACCGCCTTTAGGAGCCCGATCTTTTAAAAAAGAAGACAGAAAAAGCCCCCCCAGTACCCGTCTGTTTTCTATAAATGGAATTAATCCCCCAAAAGCTTTCAGCTTCATACCGGTCCATTTTTTAAATCCTACGGATACAAGAATCACTTTAGAATATTGCATTTTCTCTATTACAGAAAGTTTTTCTGAAGAAAGAAAAGGGAATATTTCTCTTAAGGCATAACCTCCTACAGTAGATATAACTTCATCAAATAATTCAGGTTCTTTACCTTCTGAGCAAATTTTATATTGAGAGCCACTAAGACATATCCGCAGATCTGTTACATTAAAATTGAAACATTCTGTTCCTGTTTTTATATAAATAGCGTTAATCAATTTTGATAATCCGCCTTTGATTGAAAAAATTTGTTTTGTAGCTTTTTTATCACGTTCAGTCTTGGGTTCTTTCATCTTTTTTGCTGCTCCGCCAATAAAGCTGCCATAATCCTGCTCTAAACGATATAGTTTAGGCATTGCATACTTTGTTACCAGCTTATCAGGATCTCCGGAATATATGCCAAGTATAAACGGATCTACAGCATAATTAAGAAAACTCTCCCCCATTCGTCTTCGTACCATATTGCCCAAAGTTTCGTTTGGATCTTTACCGGGTTTACGGAATGGTTCTCCAAGTAATCTTATTTTATCAGCCCATGTAAATAAAGGAGTCTTTATGCCTCCCAGCAAACCATCAGGTATTGCATGCCATTCACCTTTTTTCAATATCCATCGATATTTTGCCGCTTCATTAGCAATATCAATCTGACAGACATCTTTCATTTCCTCTATTAGTTCTGCTACCTCAGGATTACTTAATGTTCCGGTACTGGGGCCGTTTTCACATATAAAATCTCCTTCGTGAGTTGTCTGAATGACACCTCCCGGACGATCGTTTTTATCAAATACGGATACATCAGCTCCTCTTTTTCTAAGATAATAAGCTACAGATAAACCTGTTATACCCGCACCAATTATAGCTACTTTTTTCGTTTTCACTTTATAAAGCTTTTGAATATCTATGAACAGAATCGTTTACATGCGGATCGAAAACAGCTGCTATATTCCGCAGGAAAAAACGTCCCTCATCATGAATTTTTATTTCGTTTTCATCAAAATCCAATAAATCATCTTTCTTAAAAGATAATAATTTATCATCACTGAAGTTCAATTCTTTTATTACTTCATCACGGGTCATCCCAAATGCATCTGAAACCTGTGTCCATGATAGATAATTATTACACATGATTTCATCTATAACATAGCGAATAAGTTTTTCCTTATTATTAAGGAAATAACCTTTTTCTACAAGAAATTTATTTTCACCTATGGCTTTTATATAGTCCTCTATTCCTTTTATATTCTGAATATATGCACCATTAAACTGGCTTATTCCGGTAACTCCGAAGGCATATACCTGTCCGGTTGTCTCCAGAGTACAATACCCCTGGAAATTACGGTGAAGCGTTTTGTTTTTCAGAGCCTGTGCCAGAGGATCTTCAGGTCTGGCATAATGATCCAGCCCGATTGGTATATATCCTGCCTGTTTCATTTTGTGCCACGCCTGCCCAAACATTTTCAGTTTCTCATCAGCTTCAGGGAGACCATATTCTTCTAATTTTTTCTGTGCTTTTTTAATCCATGGAACATGGGCATACGAAAATGTGACAAGTCTGTCAGGACTTATTTCTATTATCTTATCTATATCCTTCGAGAAAGAATCTTCTGTCTGATATGGCAGTCCGTATATCAAATCGATATTATCCGTCATACCTGCATCATGAATCATTTTGCTAAGCTCCGCTACAGGTATTTCAGGAATTTCACGGTTTACTGCATTAAGTACCTTTTCCTGAAAATCCTGTACTCCAAGGCTGATTCTTGTGAATCCACTATCTGATAGCTTTTCAATATACTTTTGAGTAAGATGTGCAGGATGACATTCTATTGCCATTTCAGGATTTTTAATAAATTGAAATTCCTGTTTAATCAGATCCATAATTTCAGCCACAGTTTCTTCAGAAAGGACATTTGGTGTTCCTCCTCCCCAATGAATTTGAGAGACTTTCCTGTGATGATCTATCATCGGAAATACCATTTTCATTTCCGCTTTAAGAGACTGCACATATTTATGCATCAGCTCTTTATTATTAGTTACAATATTATTGCATCCACAATAAAGACATTGCTGTTTGCAAAAAGGAATATGAATATAGATAGATATATTCTCAGGCTTATCGTTATTAGACTTTTCTATGGCATTTATATATTGCTCCTGCGTAATATTTCCTTCGAAAAAATTCGCCGGAGGATAACTTGTATAACGTGGAACAGGAACATTATATTTTTTAATCAAAGAAGGAGATATTTTCATTTAATAGTCATTTTTAATCAAGACAAGAATACTTGAACTAAATAATTCGAGTATGATTATAATAAAATTATGAGAATAAAAGAAGAATTATTCATCTATCTGATGAAAAAAAACATAAATAGTATCATTATTGTCAGAACAGTCTTTATATTCCAGTTTTAAATCTTCTTTCAAAAAACGGAATATGCCATTTTTATATAATGATTCCTGTTCATGATTTGTAACAGGATAATTACCTGATTTTACATCACTGGAAATCTGCATTGAAGAAATAAAAGCCAAGGTATCTCCCTTAAGTGAATAATTTCCCGTGTTAACTACACAGTTAGATAAACTATCAGAATTGTGATCATTGTTTTTAACATAAGAAAATGTCTTAAGAATAAATGATTCCTCATCATTGAAAGTCATTTGAGTAACCTTGTAGTTATCAGAAGAAATTATAGTTGTATCTACCCATGTAGTACCGGTTAACATCTGATATACATCGTTGTCAAGCTGAAAATCATAATCATCCTTTTCACATGCATTAAGGGTAACAAT